>DATGKJ010000125.1:0-8076 GCA_035294685.1 Terriglobia bacterium
TGTCGCAGCGCATGATGCCGCCAAAGATGTTGATGAGCACAGCTCGCACATTCGGATCGCCCAGAATGATTTCAAAGCCCCGGCGCACCTGCTCTTCGTTCGCTCCGCCGCCCACGTCCAGAAAGTTTGCCGGGCGGCCCCCGGCGTATTGGATGATATCCATGGTGGCCATCGCCAGGCCCGCGCCGTTCACCATGCAGCCCACGTTTCCATCCAGCCGAATGTAGTTGAGCTTGTATTCGGAAGCTTTCACTTCCAGCGGATCTTCTTCATTCAGGTCGCGCAGTTCCGCGACTTCCGGATGGCGGTAAAGGGCGTTATCGTCAAAATTCATTTTGGCGTCCAATGCCAGCAAGCGGCCATCGAGCGTGACGACAAAAGGATTAACCTCGGCGAGCGAGGCATCTGTGGCTTCAAAGGCGCGATAAAGCGCGGAGAGGAACGCCGAAGCCTGGTTTGCCAGCGCGGCGTCCAGTCCCAATCCGTAAGACAGCTTTCTTGCCTGAAAAGGCTGGAAACCCGTGCCAGGATGGATCGGTTCCTTCAGGATCTTCTCGGGGCGCTCGGTGGCGACTACCTCAATCTCCACTCCGCCCTCGCTCGAAGCCATCATCACCGGCCTTCCGGCGACTCGGTCAATCACCAGGCCGAGATAAAGCTCGCGCGCAATATCCAATCCTTCTTCGATCAGGACTCGCCTCACGATGCGTCCTTCCGGACCGGTCTGGTGCGTAACCAGTTTCATGCCCAGGATCTCACCGGCCACTTTCACCGCCTCCGCAGGGCTGTGCGCCAATTTCACGCCGCCCCCCTTGCCGCGCCCGCCGGCGTGGATCTGAGCCTTCACCACGACCGTGCCTCCCAGCTTCTCTGCCACGGCGCGCGCTTTTTCAGCCTGATCAATCACTTCGCCGCGCGGGACCTTCACGCCGTAGCGCGCAAGGATTTGCTTGGCCTGAAATTCGTGTATTTTCATTGCAGCGTGATGTTTAAGATTCCTGCCTGCGAGCCAATTCGGTGAGGCTACACACGGAATTAAGCTACAATCAGAAGTAGCAGCGCAAAACGAAACTAGACAGTATAGGGAAGCGTCGGCGGATTTGCAACCAAGCG
Organism: Terriglobia bacterium; assembly: GCA_035294685.1. GTDB lineage: Bacteria > Acidobacteriota > Terriglobia > UBA7540 > UBA7540 > RH2-MAG17b. The sequence continues at coordinate 1,114 of DATGKJ010000125.1, forward strand.
CGCTTCAAAGTGAACTGATGACCATTCATTCATCCATCCAGAAGCTCAGGGAAAACCAGAGTCTCACCCGCGAAGAAGCGCGCGAGGTGATGGAAGAGCTGCTTTCCGGCAGCGTCCCGGATGAGCAGATTGTGGCGCTGCTCGTCGCTCTGCGTGATAAGGGCGAGACATCTGAGGAGTTGGTGGGCTTTGCCGGAGTGATGCGCGAGCGCGCAGCCGAAATCTTGCGGGCCGCAGGGGTTACAGCGGCAGCGCTTGCTGCCGAGGGACCCTTGCTGGATACTTGCGGTACGGGCGGGGACGGGAAGGGAACGTTTAATGTCTCGACAGCTACAGCGCTTGTGGCCGCGGCAGCCGGAGCGCGAGTGGCCAAGCACGGCAACCGGTCGATTTCCAGCCGCTGTGGCAGTGCCGACGTGCTGGAAGCGCTCGGCGTCGCCATCGAGCTGCCTCCTGAGCGCATTCCAGAATGCTTGGCCAAGGTGGGCATGGTGTTTCTTTTTGCGCCTCATCTTCATCTGGCGATGAGGCATGTCATGAACGCTCGCCGAACCTTGAAAAGCAAGACGGTGTTCAATCTGCTCGGGCCGCTGACGAATCCTTTGGGCGCGAGCGCTCATCTGGCGGGGGTTTACGACCGGAATCGCACGGAAATGATGGCTCGCGCACTTGCCGCCGTCGGCGCGCGCCACGCCCTGGTGGTGACGGGGCATGACGGGATGGATGAGATCTCCATTGCCGGCTTGACTCAGGTTTCTGAAGCTCATCTGGGGCAAATCGAAACTCGTCATCTGGCGCCGGAGGAATTCGGGCTTTCGCGCGCAGAGCCCGAGGCCCTCGTGGGCGGCGATGCCGAAATGAATGCCCGGATTGTGATACGAATTCTGGAGGGTGATCTGGGGCCGCATCGCGATATGGTCCTGGCAAACGCTTCAGCGGCTTTGAGGGTGGCAGGCTTGGCTGCCACTCTTCAGGAGGGAGTCGAAATGGCACGCCAGGCGATCGATTCGGGCGCCGCCCGCAAAACTCTCCTGGCTCTGCGCGAGTTCACACACAACCACCGCGGTTAAAGATTCCTTCAAAGCATGTATGAGAACCCCTCCTGTTGCGGCCGTGTCCCCGCATTCTGTGCAGGCCAGACTCTCACCGCCAGCCTTATTTTTTCGATCGTTCGGGCTGTGGGGACGTCGCCCCGGCAGCGCGCCTTCCAGCCTTTTCACGCAGCCTTCATCCATTGCGGGGCCGGGAAGGATGCTTTTCCTGAAATTTGTGCTCTTTCACATCGTCATCGGTAGCGTTGCCTGCAACCTCGCAGCCTCGGTGAGCCTGCGTTTTTTTCTTGATTTACTATTAATAATAAGTTAATATCTCAATCATAAAATCAGACAGGTAGGGCATCACGAAAGTGAGCGGACAAACGGAACTGAACAGCTTTCAAGAGACCGGCTCCATGGAGCCAGCGCCTGCGCGACGGGCACGCCTTTTGTTAGTGGAAGATGATGCGTCTGTGTCGGCGCTCCTGAAAGAAAGATTTGAGTCGGAGCGCTATCCTGTGACAATTTCCGCAGAGGGCGCAGGGGTTCTCGCGCAGATTGATGCGCACGAATGCGACCTCGTGATCCTGGATCTGGGACTGCCTCGCGTTGACGGCCTTGACCTGTTAAGGCGGATTCGCTCGCGCGACCGCGCCTTGCCTGTTCTCGTTCTGACAGGGCGCACCCAGGTGGATGATCGCGTCAAGGCGCTCGATCTTGGGGCGGACGATTACCTCACGAAGCCATTCGAATATCCTGAACTGGCGGCGCGAGTGCGGGCGCTGCTTCGCCGCGCGCAGCATTCCGAAGAAGCCGTCACCCACTTCGAGGATCTGGAACTGAACCGCATGGATCGCACCGTGCGGCGCGCTGAGCGGCAAATCAACCTGACGCCCAAGGAATTTGCGCTGCTCGAATATCTGATGATGAATCCGGGCCGTTGCCTGACGCGCGCCATGATCATGGAACACGTTTGGAAATCTTCTTTCACCGACGAGACGAACGTCGTCGATGTTTACATTAATTACCTGCGAAATAAAATTGACAAGGGTTTCCCGCGGAAACTCATCTGCACCGTGCGCGGCGCCGGATATCGGTTAGGCGGATCTTCATCCGCGACCGAAAGCCTGCCGGCAAGCGCCGCCAACTGATAACCCTCCTCAAATAAAGTTACGGATAGCGAAGGCCCGCATTTTACGCAATGTCTCATGGGGCAACTTTTGCCGTCCTGCATCGAATTCCCCAACTGACCCTGACCGCCAATAATCTTGTTGGGGCGCTCAGAGACAAATTAACAGGTGGATGCTCTTTATGATTAAAATAACTGTTAATGGCGAGTTTGCGCGCGCAATTAGATCGCGTCAGGATTCGATCCTCTTCACTTGAAGATCTGACTTCCATTCTCAAGATACAGAATGAAGCTTTTCCGAGTGGCGGCTGGACAGCGAATGACTATGTTCGCCTGATTCAGGATTCTGAAGGCCTGTTCATCATTGCGGAGTTGAGTGAGGTGATGCCCTGCCAGATGGTAGGATTCGCCGCTCTCCGCCGGGCTTGTGACCAGGCGGAACTCTTAAGTCTAGCCGTTGCTCCGGATTATCGGCGCATGGGAATTGGCAGGGCCTTGCTTCGTGAAGTTATCTTCCGGCTTGAGAGCCTAAGCGTTAGAACTCTCTATCTGGAGGTGCGCCCCTCAAATCATGCCGCTCTCAGCCTCTATCATTCTGAAGGATTCATGCTGAACTCCATCCGTCACGATTATTACAATCATCCGCATGAAGATGCCTTCGTGTTATCGCGGGTGATTCCTGCGGCCCGTAATGACCGGAATTCGTAAAAATAAAGCAGTCTTTGGGCGATAATTTTCGTACGTGCCGGGCCGACGGGAAGCATGATCATTCAGGCTCGCAGCGCTTCTGGCAGACAGGAACCCTCAACAGGCTTGCTCGTAGCCGCATTGCGTGCATCGAGGTTGCTGACTGCTGATCGCAAGGACGGATTGTGATTGTCAACTGACGACGCCTCGCATATAATCAGTCTGCGGGGTGGAGCAGTCAGGTAGCTCGTTGGGCTCATAACCCAAAGGTCGCTGGTTCAAATCCAGCCCCCGCAACCAACCCTTCCAACTGAACTGAAAGCACCTGCGCTGATTGTCCTCTGGTAATGCCGATGGAAGCGAGCGCTGAGAAGTTCGTTATTCCCGAGAAATATTCGCGCCAGGTCCTCTTCGCGCCGATTGGCCCGGAAGGACAGGAACGGTTGTGCCAGGCCAAAGCTGTGATTGTAGGCTGCGGAGCCCTCGGCGCAGCCCAAGCCAGCATGCTTGCCCGGGCGGGCGTGGGGAAGCTGCGCATCATCGACCGCGACTACGTCGAGGAAAGTAATTTGCAGCGCCAAATTCTCTTTGATGAGTCGGACGCGGTGCAGAGGCTTCCCAAAGCTGTTGCGGCAGAACAAAAGCTGAGGCAGATCAATACGGATGTTCAGGCCGAAGGCGTCATTGCTGATGTGCAAGCCACCAACGTTGAGGACCTGATCGGCGGTTTTGACTTGATCCTGGATGGCACGGACAACTTCGAGACACGGTTTTTACTGAACGATGCTGCCGTAAAACACGGTATCCCCTGGATTTATGGCGCCGTCGTTTCAAGTTACGGCATCACCTTTACCATCCTTCCAGACCATACAGCCTGCCTCTCTTGCCTGTTGCCTTCCTCTCCGGTGGGTCTTCAGGAAACATGTGACACGGCGGGTGTGATTGGGCCGGCTGTCAGTTGGGTGAGCACGATTCAGGTCAGCGAGGCGCTCAAGATTCTCTCCGGCCATAAGGAAAATCTCTATGGAAAACTCCTGAGCTTTGATATCTGGCAGAATCGTTTTCAACAATTAACTCTTTCGCGTGATCCAGCATGCCGGACGTGCAGCATGCGTGAATTCCATTATCTTGAAGGCGAAGCTCCGACGCATATTTCCATGTGCGGTCGCAATTCGGTGCAAATCCACCAGCGCGATTCGCGCCAGCTCGATTTGGCTGCGCTTAGGGAGCGCCTCGCGCAGTTCGGGCCCGTTCAGGGGAACGCTTATCTTGTGCAGTGTCGTCTTGATCCCTACGAGTTCACTGTGTTTCAAGATGGCCGGGCGATTATCAAGGGAACGCAGGACCATGCTCTGGCCCGTTCCCTTTATGCTCGCTATGTGGGTTCGTAGAGGCTCTCCGCCGATCGGGAGGGCAGGCCACAAGACCATTTATTGAGCGCTGCAAATTACAGTGACAGCAATTCCTGTAGCCGAAAACGCCAGTGAGGACACCAGCGATGCAGCAGATCTCCCCTCGTTGGTATGGCCATTGGCAATTACAGCGACTTAACAGATGAATCCCAAATTAAAAATTCAAGATTTCACAACGCCTCATATGGGGTTCAATAGACGCTGAGGCGCGCTGCAAAGATTCAGACGGTTGAGCCAGGACCCCGGATGATAATTCCCGCATAGCCCACCACAGAATTGCGGCTGCCGCCTGCGTCGGCGGAAGTTGCATATTTTTCAAGAAGCGCCTCGCGCCCGCCGAGTTCCCTGGCAGCCGTCAGCATGGCAATGGCCGGACCATAGCCGCACATCGTAATCTTCTCCCGACGCAGCACATCGTAAAGCCCTGCCGGGTCGAAAGCCACGATGCGGTCAAGGGCTTTCTGATCCTTGCTGCGCGTAATGCTGTCCGGCTCGTAGTGGTTCATGTCGCTGGAAGCAATAATGAAGACCTGCTTAGAAAAGCTCTTGAGTGTTTTGGCGATACCTTGCCCTAACTCAACCAGATCTTCATAGCCGACGGCGCCGATGGCGAGGGGGACAAATGAAAAATTCCCAACCTGTTGCTGAAGGAATGGAATCTGCACTTCCAATGAATGTTCTTCCGAGTGCGCTTCGACGTCCTCGGTGATCCCCACGCAGTTTTGCCGAAGGGTCTCTGCAAGGGCCTCATCGAGCGGAGCAAGGCCCAAGGGGGTCTGCCAATATCCGCGAGACATGATGGCGAGCGGCTGACCGTTGCCAAAATGGTTCGGGCAGAGAATGAGATAAGATGCAGAGGGCGGAAGCCTTCGATAGACAGCTCCCGCCACATGGCCGGAATACATATAGCCTGCGTGCGGAACGACGCAGGCGATGGCGTCGCACACAACCTCCGCCGGAGGGACTTTCGGCCCCAGATAGTTTTCCAGAGCCTTCGTGAGAGCTTCGCGGTTAGAAGGATAGAACTGGCCTGCCACAGCGGGTGTCCGGATTACTGACGACTCCATGAAAAAATGCTAACCTTGCCCTTTCAGGGAGTCAAGAATCGGCCACGGTCGCGCAACGAGTCAGTTTGAAGGCGATGGCTGTTGCCTGCAATCATCGATCTTCACAGTTCAAAGCGCGTCGCAAGAGAAGCCAGCGGCGGCGAGATCGAGTATTCTGAAATCAGGTGATTGATGCATTACGATGCAATCCTGCTGGTCTCTTTTGGAGGGCCTGAAAAAAGAGAGGACGTTATCCCTTTTCTGGAAAACGTGCTCAGAGGGAAAAACGTTCCGCGAGAGCGCATGCTTCAGGTTGCCGAGCATTATTATCACTTTGACGGCAAGAGTCCTCTGAACGATCAGAACCGAAAGCTCATTGTAGCCCTACGTCGAGAGATGGAAAAAAGCGGTTTCCATTTGCCCATCTACTGGGGAAATCGCAACTGGCATCCGCTGCTTGCAGATACACTCCGCGCCATGCAGGCAGACGGCGTACATCGGGCGCTTGCATTTGTGACCTCCGCTTACAGTTCCTACTCAAGCTGCCGGCAATATCTGGAAGATATTGCCCGAGCTCAGGCGCAGGTAGGAGAGGGCGCGCCCCAGATCGACAAGCTGCGCGCATTTTATAACCATCCCGGCTTCATTGCAGCCATGACGGAGCGAGCCCGAGAAGCGCTGGCCCAGATTTCGGCTGAGAGGCGTGAGGCCGCGCAGCTTCTCTACACCGCGCACAGCATTCCCCTTTCTATGGCGCAAAATTGTAGATATGTAGAGCAACTTGAAGAAGCCTGCCGCCTGGTTTCAGAGGCGTTGGGTCGCAAAGGCGAGAACGATCAACTGGTTTATCAAAGTCGCAGTGGGCCGCCCGCTCAGCCCTGGCTCGGTCCGGATGTCCTTGACTCTCTCCGCAGATTGGCAAGCGCAGGTAGAGCCGGCGATGTGGTCGTGGTTCCCATCGGATTCATTTCCGACCACATGGAAGTGCTTTATGATCTTGATGTCGAGGCCCAAGGGCTTTGCAGCCAACTTGGCCTGCGCATGATTCGCGCCGCAACCGTGGGCACACACCCGGAGTTCATCCGTATGATCCGTGATCTGATTGTTGAAAGGATTCAGGAGAATCCGTCTCGGAAAGCTCTGGGCGGGCTGGGGCCTGAGCCAGATGTTTGCCGGGCTGGCTGCTGTCTTCCGCCCCGAAGCCCTTAGCTCAGCTTTTTCCAGATTTCTCTTGCAGCTTCCGCAGCAAGGACGCTGGCATGCCTTGAGGCAGGGGGCAAGCCCTCAAGACCCTGCTCGATTTGAGCGGGGACAAGTGATTTCAGTGCATCGAGCGACTTCCCTTCCATCCATTCAGCCAGCCAGGAACCACAGGCAATCGCAGGAATGCAGCCTTCCACTTTGAATTTCACCTCGATCAGTTTGCCGTTCTGAAGCGCCACCCATACCTTCAGCACATCGCCGCAGACCGGGTTTGTGACCTCAACGACCGCGCTGGGTTCCGCAATTTCTCCCAGATGACGCGGGTGATGAAAATGATCGAGAACTTTTTCGGAATAAATCACGATCCTGACCAGCGCTTCTTACGCCGTTCAAAAGAGCAAGCGCAGCACAATGACCATCAGCACTCCCGCCGCAACCACCAGGGCGATCCG
>DATGKJ010000126.1:0-6498 GCA_035294685.1 Terriglobia bacterium
CGTGAACTTCATGATGGAAGAGGGTCAGGAGCGCGTGAAGGCGTCGTTCCGGGATAACTACGAGCGGCTGGCGGCAGTGAAGAAAAAGTACGATCCCACGAACTTTTTCCGGGTCAATCAGAACATTCACCCGGCATAAAGTCGTGGCAGCTAATATGACGCAATCCGAATACGTAACCTATCGCGGGCTGCACGCGTTCACCCGTCACTTTGAGCGTAACCTCTTCACACTGTCATTCTGACGCCGAACGAAGCGAGGTGGAAGAATCCCTGTATTTCAGTTTTTGCAGAACCAAACAAATGCAGGGATTCTTCGCTTTGCTCAGAATGACAATATGAATGTGCTCTGCGCAGAATGACAATATGGAGCGGCTTCGCTCAGCATGACGGGGTGGATAGTGCTTTGCCTCTCTCGAAAATTCACCTATGCCGGTCATTCCCGCGAAAGCGGAAATCCAAACCCCAGACCCCCGCTTTCGCAAGGGGTAACACCTACGGAGCTTTTTGTATCAACGATGAACCAGCCAACCGCCCCTTGACCGTCCATCCTCTTACCGCGTCGTCAGCGCGCCAGTTCGGCCAGTTCAGGCCGCAATTGCTCAATCGCTTGTTCCAGGTCCCCCGCGGCTTGCGCAGCCACGGGGAAATTCCCTTCCCGCGAAGCTGTTTCCAGCTTAAGCGCCGCGCTCACCGCCCGCTCCGCCGAAAAATTGGCCACGGATCCCTTGATGGTATGTGCGACGCGCCCCAATGTTTCGAGATTATGTTGCTCCAGCGCGGAGCGCATTTTATCAAGCTGGGCAGCAACATCGTTCAAAAACAGCGAAGCCACCTGGCCCAGGAGTTCGCTGTCGCCTTCCATCTGCGCCAGGGCCTTTTCATAATTCATCGCCCTGCGGGACGGGCTCAGTGCTGATTCCATCACGGCTTCCTTTACCGAGATCGCAGAAGGAATAGCTCTGTCAATCGCATCCAGAAGCTCTTTCACCTTAATCGGTTTGGAAACGTAGCCATCCATGCCGGCTTCAAGGCACTTTTCGCGGTCACCCTTCATGGCATGAGCCGTCATGGCAATGATGGGGATATGTGCGCCTGTGGCTTTCTCCTGCGCGCGGATGGCTCCGGTCGCTTCGAAGCCTCCCATCTCCGGCATTTGAACATCCATCAGCACAAGCTGGAATTTTTCCTTTTCCAGCGCGGCCAGCGCCTCGCGTCCATTGTTTGCCACCACCACGCGATGCCCGTGCTTTTCGAGCAGCTTCACTGCCAACTGCTGGTTTACGGGATTATCTTCCGCGAGCAGAATGCGCAAACCCGGGCGGCTTTCGCGCAAGCTGTGGCGAGTGACGAGAGAGACTGAGGCGTCCTCCTTGTGTTTCCCGGCAAGAACGGCCACCACAGCGTCGCGCAGTTCTCTATGCCCCACCGGTTTGACGAGATACGCGGCAATATGCAACTGGCGGCACCGGATGGCATCTCCCCGCATTCCAGAGGAACTCAGCATCATAATGGTGATGTGTTCCAGGTCCGGATATCCCCGAATCCGCTCAACCAGATCAAATCCATCCATGCCCGGCATGCACACATCGAGCAGGATCAGCCTGAACGGGTCCTGCGATTCCTGGGCGCGGCGCAACTCTCGAAGCGCGCTCTCCGCATCGCCCGCCAGCGTCACGCGCATACCCCAGTGGGCAAGGATTTTTTGGAGGATCGTCCGGTTGGTTTTATTGTCGTCCACCACGAGCGCGGGCACGTCCCGCAGATCGACGGAATCCGCGCTGACACGGGCCTGGATTGCTTCTTTGCTTCCGACGCCGAAATTCGCGAGGAAGTGGAAGGTGCTGCCCTTTCCAAGCGCGCTCTCAACCCAGATCCGGCCCCCCATCATCTCCACCAATTGGCGGGAAATTGTCAGACCCAAACCTGTGCCGCCGTACTTTCGGGAGGTCGAGCCGTCCGCCTGTGTGAAGGCATCAAAGATCAGACTCTGCTTTTCGGCAGGGATGCCGACGCCTGTGTCTCTCACAGTGAAATGAAGCGTCATGCGTCCATGCTGGCGGGATTCTTCAACCACGCGGAGCACCACCTCGCCTTGTTCAGTGAATTTGATGGCGTTGCCCACCAGATTCATGATGATTTGCCGCAAGCGTCCGGGGTCGCCCACCAGCACGTCCGGCAAATCAGGATGGATGTCGCAACTAAGTTCAAGCCCCTTCTGATCGGCGCGAACCCCCAAAACCTTCAGAGTTTCCCATACGGTGTCGCGGAGATCGAAATCAATTTCGTCCAGGCTGAGCCTGCCGGCTTCAATTTTGGAAAAGTCCAGAATGTCGTTGATCAGGCCCAGAAGGGCTTCGGCTGAGGATTTGACGATATTCAGATAGTTCCTCTGCTCTTCATTAAGGTCCGTCTCAAGCGCGAGGTCTGTCATTCCGATCACACCGTTCATGGGCGTTCGGATCTCGTGGCTCATATTGGCCAGGAACTCGCTTTTGGCGCGGCTGGCCTCCTCCGCCTTCTCTTTGGCCTCTCTCAGTTCCGCATTCAGCGCCTTCAGCTCCGCCGTGCGCCGTTCAACTTCTTCCTCCAGATGATCGCGGTGCTGCTGCAGTTCTTCGTCGCGCCGCTGGATCTGGTCGAGCATCTCGTTAAACCCATCCATCAGCAAACCCAGTTCGTCCTGATTCGTTTTACGGACGCGGATGGAATAATCCTTGCGCTCAGAAACAGCCCTCGTCGCTCCCACCAGCGACAGGACCGGGCCCGAAATCGCCTGTTGCAACTTGGAACCCACCACAAACGCCAGAAACAAAGCTCCTAACAGGATGGCGATTCCGATTTCAACGTAGTGCAGCAGAACCGAATGCAACTCCTCAAGATCCGATTGCAAATAGACGCCCCCGATCGTCTGATGGTCCAGAACAATGGGGCTGTAGAGGATCAGGCTCTGGGAAGTGAAATATACGGAGTAAGCGCGGGACGCAGGAATCTGGAAAGTCTCCTCGCGGCCGCTCCGCGTATAGGTGGCAAAGGGCTTTCCATCCCTGGTGTAAATGCAGGCGGCGACGATGTGAGGCTGAGCCTTGAGGCCTTGCAGAATCTCTTTCGCCGCGCTGACATCGTTGAAGGTCAGCGCCGCGCTGCTGTTGAAGCCAATTACTTCCGCCAGAATGGAAAGGTCGCTCTTCATCCGGGTCCGCAGAAGGTAAAGATCGTTCAGGAAAAAAGCCAGACAGGAAAGGATGAGTGCGATGCTGGCGGTGCCCAGAATGATGACCTGGAGTTTATGTTTGATGGAAATATCTCGAAATCGCTTCATGGCCTTGCCTTTTCCAGAAAGCCTTACTGTCTAACATCCGTCGCCAGGCTCAGAAGCCGGGAGCTGATTTTCAGCCCAGCTTTCTGGGCGGCGCGGGCATTGATTTCAAAGCGAACGTGGTTGGATTCCAGAACGAAGTTAATATCCCCGCCTTCGTCCACGAAGCCTTTCGTTTCTCCGACCGTCAGCAAACCGGTTCGACGCGCGCTAGCCAGAATATCCGCCACATGACCGCGCTCGGCGCGGCTGATGAAGAGAACCTGGCAGCCCCTGGCCTGGCTGGGGCTTGCCACATCTCGGACGGCAAACTCCCTTCCGTCAATCGTCTTTCCCTTGACGAGGCTTTCCAGGCTGTCGCCAAAGGGATTAGTCCCATAGACGCATAAAGTGAACGGATCGGACGGGCCCGAAAAACTTGTGGCTGGCCATTCAATAAACTTCGTGAAATTGTAGAGAAAGGCTGCTTTCACCTGATATTCCGTCGCCGTTTGCGAGAGGGCCGCGCTGATGAATGCGAATAAGCAACTCAGGAGCAACGCCGGCCCGATGATCCACGAACGCCGCTGATGCCACTTTGTCCGGCGGCGACAAAGGCACCTCGCGCGATCTAACCTGTATGATCCAATCGGTTGAACCATGTGAAGTCTTTTACGCAAACGCAAACTTCACGTTTGAAAAAATTGAATATTCTCCCTCCCGCGTTAAACAATCGTAATGTCCTGCATAATTCTTTAACGATCCCTCACCCGGCCCGCTACGCGGATCAATAAAGCAAGAAACCTGCCCTCTCCCGCCTTCGCGGGAGAGGGGAAACCACGAAGTGGTGGGTGAGGGCAATGGAAATTTGACTCATCGACGCCGGGTTTTCCCCCACCTGAATGCTCATCACCCGTTCCCGGATCACAACCCTGGGAACGACCACGTGATTCTTCCCACCACCGCCCGCTCGGGCTGTGTGGCAACCACCTGATCCACATTGGCGAATTCGAAGCGCCGGGGACTGAGAAGATTCTGCCCCGCCACGCTCAGCTCCAGAGACCTGATAGGCCGCCATGCGAGACGCGAATCCAGACGGAAATAAGACGGAACCTGGTATGCCGGCAGGCGGCTGACGTAGTCGAGTGAATTATCAAAAAACCAGTTGTGCGTAATGTTCAGATAAGAACGAATGTTGAATTGATGCTCGGGCGATTGTCCCTCTTCCGCCAACGAACTTACATCCTGGCTTGTGGGATTCAGGTGAAGGTTCATCTTCAGCAGGGAGTAACCGCCGCTCAATTTCCATCGCGGAACCACCCGCCAGTTCGCCGAAAACTCCGCCCCGTAATCCTGCCCGTGCATACCGTTCATCCAGATCAGAGGCAGCGTCAGGTGAGGCGGAGGAGGAGAAAACTCAAAGAAAGGCGTCTGCGGCTCATTCGTGCGCAGATCGCGATAGAAACTGTAAAAACCATCCAGATCGAGCGAAACCTTGTTACTGAGGACGCTCCGGTAGCCGATTTCATAATCCCGAAGCTGTTCCGACCGGAAATCAGGATTGCCGAGAACCGTCACCACGCCCAGCCCACCTGGGGGAAGAGGAAAGGTGCTGCTGTAGACGTGAAAGTTTTCTTCAAGCAGCGCGGGCTGGCGAATAGCTTTTGAGGCTGACATCCACAACGTCTGATGGTCGTCAATGGCCCAGGTCAGGCTGGCGCTTGGCTCAGTTTCAAAGCCGGTAAATGTGTTGTGTTCCAGTTTAGACCCGACGGTAAACCAGACCGAGTCCCCCACCCGAATCTGATCCTGAAAGAATCCACTGAACAGGCTGAAGTCCCGGACGGGCGGCGACATCGAAACTGCATAGCCGGCCCTCAGGCTCGCATCGTTGTATCGGTAGCCCAGGCCCCAGACGATATCGTGCCGCTGTCCGACATGGACGTGATGTTCAAAGCTCAGGTCCACAATGTTAAACCGCTCGCGGGCGCCATACTCGTCGCGGCTATGATTCATTTCATAGAATTGGAGCGAGGTTTGGGAGCCTCCGGAAAATGTGTGCTCCCACCGCGCCAGCGCCGACCCGCCAAAGGTGCTGGCCTGATCGTTAAAGGCGCGAAATGCGAAGCCCTGGCTGGGCAGCGGCAGCTGGATGGTTTGCCCTTCGTTCGTCTGGTGAATGTCGCCTTCCACCATCAGCGAGTCTTTGCCCGAAAGATTCCAATCGGTCCGGAAGCCACCGTGCCGCATCAACCACCCATCCGCCGCATTCTCGTTTTGAGCGTTGGAAAGCGCTCCGAAACTGAAATAGCGGCCAAAAGCGCGATAATAACCTTTGCTGCCGATCCTGCCGCCGTATTGCGCTTCGTGATCGTTGTTCTCTTCAGAGCCTGTGCCGGCCTGAAGATAAAGTCCCGGGGTTTCTCTGGCGCTTTTGGTGATGATATTGATGACGCCATTCACCGCATTCGCGCCCCAAACGGTTCCGCCCGGGCCGCGGATGATTTCAATGCGCTCGATGTCGTTCAGGGGAACGTCCATCTCGTCCCAGGAGACGCCTGAGAAAATCGGATCGTAGACCGTGCGACCATCAATCAACACCAGCAGCTTGTTGGAATAGATGTCGTTAAATCCACGAATGCTGATGGCCCAGGTATTGGCGTCCACCTGCGCCACCTGAACTCCGGGAACCATGCGCAGCAGGTCTGGAATGTTGGTGGCGCCGGAACGCGCGATATCCTCCTGCGTGATGACGTAGACCGCGGCCGGTGTTTGCGACAGCTTCTGTTCCTTCTTTGAGACGCTCGTCACCTCAATGCTCATCAGTTCTTCGAGGCTCTTATTCGCCAGCCCTGAGGAGTTAGCGGCGCTGTTCTGGTTTTGCCCTGAATTTTGAGTCAGTTGCTGAGTCTGTTGCGGCTGTGCAGGCTGATTCTGCGCGCTGAGGATCCCGCCGCTTGTCAGAAACACGCAACAGCAAGCAAAAACCATCGGAAAGAAAATGAGAATATGATAAGAACGGTTGTGCATCAGCGCTTACCTTCTTCTCTGGAGTGCGGCGTAAGTTCTTGGCTATTCCAAGCGCCATTCGCCTGCCATTCTGAGGCCGTCTGCCCGTCATGCTGCCGTCATTATCTCTGTCATGCTGAGCCCTTCGGCTTCGCTCAGGTAAACTCCGGTAGAGTCGAGGGCGGGCGCGATAG
>DATGKJ010000127.1:0-5006 GCA_035294685.1 Terriglobia bacterium
GAGGATATTCCTTCGTTCCAGATCGATGAGAAGGGAGGGTGGGCTTACTTTGAATCCACCCGTCAGGATCCGCGCGAGCGGCAGATTTATCGAGTGCGGCTCGATGGAACGGAAATGCAGCAGGTTACTAGGCAGCCCGGAACCCATGACCTTCATCTTTCTCCGGATGGGCGCTTTCTGGTGGATGATTTTTCCTCCATCACCGATCCTCCTGAAACGCGATTATTGAAAAGCGATGGGACTTACATCTCGACTCTCGATAAACCCGTGAACTATTTATCAGAGTATGCGCTGGGACAAACCGAGTTTGTTTCGATAAAAGCCGTGGACGGGACTACGCTTTACGCCCGGCTCCTCAGACCTCCGAACTTTGATCCTTATAAGAAATATCCCGTCATCGTCTATGTTTACGGCGGTCCTCATTTCCAGATTGTTCGCAACGAGTGGGGGACAACTTCGTTGCTGGATCAGTTGCTGGCCGAGCACGGGTTCCTGATCTGGTCGCTCGATAACCGCGGCTCGTGGGGCAGGGGGCACGCTTTTGAAACGGTCGTCTTCAAGCGCCTCGGAGAGCGAGAGCTTCAGGATCAGCTTACGGGAGTGAAATATCTGAAATCGTTGCCTTACATCGATGGGTCTCGAATCGGCATCTGGGGTTGGTCCTACGGCGGCTATATGACCCTCTATAGTTTGACCCACGCTCCCCAGGTGTTTAAATGTGGCATCGCAGGCGCTCCAGTTACAGACTGGCGCTTTTACGATTCAATTTACACGGAACGCTATATGCGCACGCCAGAGGAAAATCCTGAAGGCTATCGCAAGTCTTCGCCAGTCAGGTCGGCGAGTAATCTGCGAGCAAAATTGCTCCTGATCCACGGCGTTGCGGACGATAACGTGCATTTGCAGAATACGCTGAATTTCATCCAGGCTCTGATCAAGGCCAGAATCCCTTATCAGCTTTACTTGCAGCCCGCGCAGAAGCACGGATTTCAAGGGGAAACTTCCATCGGCTATCGGAACATGAGAATCTTTGATTTCTTTGAAAAGAACCTGTGAGGAATGATCGTGAAGAACGATTTAAAGCAAATAACCGCGCTCCGTTGGATGGTCATCTTCGCAAGCTTTATCTTCCTCGGCTTCGAGTGCGGGACGCTGGCTGCGTCGTCTCAATCCGACCCGACCCTGCAAGGTTTTTCTGCGGCCAACGCCCAGACGGAGCAGCAGTGGGAGTCGAAGTTCCGCGCGATCCCGAGCGCGCAGATTATCCGAGACACGAACAAGTTTCTCTCCGCTTATCCTCACAACGCCGGATCGGCGCGCGACAGGGAGAATGCGGAATGGATTCTTAAGAAATTCAATCAGTGGGGATGGAAGGCGAGTATTGAGACGTTCTATGTGCTGTTGCCGATGCCGAAGGAGCGTCTTGTGGAACTCGTGGCTCCGACTCGATTCCGAGCAAGGCTGGAGGAGCCGACGATTGCGGCTGACCCTACCAGCGATCAGCATCAGGAACAATTGCCGACTTATAACATGTATTCTGCCGACGGGGACGTGACGGCGCCCCTGGTCTATGTGAATTATGGGATGGAATCCGATTACAAGCAGCTTGAACAATTAGGCATCTCGGTGAAGGGAGCTATTGTGATTGCGCGGTATGGAGCAGGCTGGCGCGGCCTGAAACCCAAGCTTGCGGCTGAGCACGGGGCGGTGGGCTGCCTGATTTATTCTGACCCGCGCGATGATGGCTACTGGCAGGGTGAGGTCTTCCCACAAGGTCCCTGGCGTCCGCGCGGCGGCGTCCAGCGGGGCAGCGTCATGGATATGGTGATCTATCCGGGTGATCCATTGACGCCGGATGTGGGCGCAACGAAAGACGCAAGGCGATTGCCGCTGAAAGATGCCAAGACTATCACCAAAATTCCGGTGTTGCCCATCTCCTATGGCGATGCGCAGCCCCTGCTTGCGGCGCTCGGCGGTCCGACCGCTCCGCCCGATTGGCGAGGTGCCTTGCCCATCACCTATCGTGTAGGCCCGGGGCCGGCGAAAGTGCATCTTAGGGTGATTTCGAGCTGGGATATCAAACCTATTTACGACGTGGTCGCCCGCATTCCTGGATCAACAGATCCGGATGAGTGGATTGTTCGTGGAAATCATCACGATGCCTGGGTCAACGGCTCGGAGGACCCTGTTTCCGGCCTCACCCCGATGCTTGAGGAAGCGCGGGCTTTCGGAGAGCTTCTGAAGCAAGGCTGGAAGCCCAGGCGCACCATCATTTACTGCGCATGGGATGGAGAGGAAGAAGGCTTGCTCGGATCGACCGAATGGGCGGAAGAGCATGCCGATGAACTGCGCCAGCATGCGGTGGTCTACATCAATTCGGACTCGAATGGCCGGGGATATCTGAATGCCTCAGGCTCTCCTTCTCTGCAGAAATTTATCAACGCGGTTGCGAGCGATATTCAAGATCCTGAAAAGGGCATTTCGGTTGAAAAGAGACTCCGCTTCTATCGCCTGACGCATGCCAAGACGGACACTGACCGCGAAGCGTTGCGCAACGGGCGAGAGTTGGAAATCGGCGCGCTGGGTTCCGGTTCGGACTACTCTGCATTTATCGATCACCTGGGAATTGCTTCTTTGGATCTGGGCTATGGCGGCGAGGATGGCGGCGGAATCTATCATTCGATTTACGATGATTTTTATTGGTATTCGCATTTTGGGGACCCCAATTTTGTTTATGGAAGGACGCTCGCGCAGACGGCCGGCACGGCAGTGATGCGGCTGGCGGACGCGGACCTGCTTCCTTTCGACTTTAAGGCGCTTGCGGATGCCGTCAAGACGTATACCGGCCAGGTCAGAGATTATTTGAGGAACGAGCGAAAACAGACGCGTGAGCGAAATATGGAGATCATGGAAGGTGTCTTCACGGCGACCATGGACCCGCGAAAGCGCCGGGTCCCGCCTCACATTCAGGCCGTTCCGCCCTATCTGAATTTTGCCCCTCTCGAAAACGGCGTCGCCAGCTTGGAACATAGCGCCGATGAATACGAGAGGGCCTTGAATGACGCCGAGTCTCACGGAGGTTTGAAGCAGTCCCCGAACTCGCTCACACCGGTGAACCAACTATTGCGTGAAAGCGAGCAAATGCTGACCAGCGGAGATGGGCTGCCGGGAAGACCCTGGTATAAGAACGAGCTTTGCGCGCCCGGCATGTATACCGGCTACGCGGCGAAAACTCTTCCGGCGGTGCGAGAGGCGGTTGAGCAAAAAGATTGGACACTGGCGGACCAGCAAATGATGACTCTCGGCGCGGTGCTGAGTCACGAAGCAGCTCTTATTGCCAACGCTGCCAGCGAGCTTGAGAAGGCGGCAAAGTGAGCGGTATAATTTTGCGGCTGAGTGTTCAATGGGTTCAGGAGTCCGGAAAAGGCAGGGCAGGGAATCGGATTGCGCCCTTGATGGAGACGGGAAAAGAAAAATCAGATCGATCTCAAAGGAGAGGTTTATGAGACGTTATAGTGTGATGATTTTTACTTTAGCGCTGAGTTTTGTTTTGGCAGGTGTGGCTTTTTCACAGGGGAATCCGCGCGGGCTGGCTAAACTGAGTCTGAATGGCCAGACGATTTCCATTGATTATGGTCGCCCTTCCCTCAAGGGCCGCACGATTGATGAGATGCTGGGTAAGCTCAAGCCCGGCGGCTATTGGCGCTTGGGGGCGGATAAATCCACCACATTTACCACAGGGACAGATTTGAAGTTTGGCGATGTAACCATCCCCAAAGGGGTCTACAGCATCTGGGCGCAGCGCCAGAGTGACAACTCCTGGAAATTGGTTTTCAACAAGCAGCATGGCCAATGGGGCACGGATCATGATCCCTCCCAGGATTTTGCTTCGGTGCCTTTGAAGGAAACGAAGGCGTCAAGCTCGGATCAAATGCTGACCATTCGGCTGACGAAGAGCGGTGACGGCGGCGCGATGATCGTTCATTGGGGCGACATGGAGTTAACCACTCACTTTAGCGCTTCCTAAACGCAGGGTCTCTCCGCGCAGACCTGGCGAGCCGATTGGGGCGCGAAAGAGCGCTGGGGTGATCTGTGACGATTGCTTTTGCAATCTTTCGCGCCAATTGCGAGACGGGGGCGCGATCCAGGTCTGCGATCGAAAACCATCGGATTCCTCTGCGGGTAGCGTCATCGCGTAGTTCAGCGCGATGCAACGTCACTTGAATTGATCGGAATGTGATGTTGTGACGCAGAGCGCCCAGCGTCTTTTCGAGGCGCGGGGCTTCGCCTGTTGCCTTTGCCAGTTTTTCCTGCAAGCGCTTGAGGGCCTGCCTTTTCGATTTTCCAAATGCGGCAGGAAAATTCCATAAATCGCTCATCAATCCTTCATCCAGCCCGCGGATGAAGGCCAGCTTGCGATCTTTCTGAATAATCGCAGCGGCGAGATGCGCTGGTTCCGTCGGCCGCCTGGGCCTGGGCATTGGATAGCGTTCTGGGTTTTTCGAGCGATAGGCGCGGCACCACGGACGCAGGGGGCAAGCTTCGCACCCCGGATTGCGTGGTAGACAGATCGTCTGGCCCAACTCCATCATCGCCTGATTGAAGGCGCCAGGATTTCCGAGTGGGATCAGCTTCTGAAGCTTGCGTTCGGCGGCACGGCGAAAACTGGATTGCTGCAAATGGCCCTTCCAGGCGTAAAGGCGCGCCATCACGCGAGCGACATTGCCATCAAGCACAGGCAGAGGCTGGTTGTAAGCAATGCTCAGCACCGCGCTGGCTGTGTAATGACCCACTCCCGGAAGCGTTCTGGCCTTCTGATAATCTGAAGGAAATTTCCCTTTGAATTCCCTGACGATTCTCTGCGCGGCCAAGTGCAGATGGCGCGCGCGACGGTAGTAGCCCAGGCCCGACCATTGCTCGGCGATCTTCTCAAAAGGCGCAGCGGCGAGCCGCTCAAAATTCGGGAATGCCTGAAGAAATCGCTGATAATAGGGAATGACCGTGGC
>DATGKJ010000128.1:0-4531 GCA_035294685.1 Terriglobia bacterium
TGGCCCATTCGCCAATTCGCGCGCTGACAATCACTTGCTCGCCGCCGTGCAGCGTGGCAATCACCCGGTGAATGATGGCTGTTGTATCCAGCACAGGGAGCTTTTCAGGCAGAACGTAGGCCACCTCGCCGCTTGCCTGAGACTTCCGGCGAGCGCGCACAAACTGATAATAAGCCGCACCGCCAATCACGATGAGCAGAAAAACCAGAAGCTTCTTCAAGGCCAGAGATCCCTGGGGAGTTGCTGATTAAGCTCGCGCAAGCAAAACGCCTTCTCATCCCATGAGCTTGCATTCTACACTATCACTGTACAAGTAAAGAAAGAGGCGTCACTTATTGAGGATTACAAATTATAGTGACAACTTCTTCTGTAGCGCCGGTGTCCCCACCGGCGTCTTTCGGCGCTGAGAGCCTGCCCTGAACGAAGTGAAGGGACAGCGCCGCTACAGCAATAGTGTCACTATAATTTGTAATCCCCTGTAGTCAGATAATCCTCAGAAAATTCGCGGCTGTCACATCGCCGAAGGAGGTCTTCACGAGAATCGAGCGACTTTTTATTCCAGGCCCGGCGGGGAGGCTTGAAGCTCTCCTTGAATATGACCATCCCATTTCGACCCGACTGACCGCATTAGTTTGTCATCCGCATCCGCTTTACGGCGGAACCATGCACACGAAAGTGGTGTTCCGCGCGGCGAAAGCAGCCTTATTCGAGGGAATTCCGACATTGCGCTTCAATTTCCGAGGAGTTGGGCGAAGTGAGGGAACTTTTGACAAGGGCATTGGGGAAATGGATGATGTTCGCGCCGGGCTGGATTACCTTTCCACGAGGTTCCCCCAGGCGCCCACTATCCTGATGGGCTTCTCATTCGGTTCGGGAGTGGGGTTGCGGGTGGGCGCTGAGGATAACCGCGTCGTAGCATTGGTTGGCCTGGGGTTGCCGGTTGAATCTTACGATTATTCTTATCTCAGCCAATCGCCGAAGCCCAAACTCTTTATCGAGGGAACGAATGACGTCTATGGCCCCAGAACAAAGGTTGAGAAACTGGTCTCAACCTTTGCCCCGCCCAAAATCCTCCGCTGGGTTGAAGGCGCAGACCATTTTTTTACTGGGCATCTTCATGAAGTCCAGGAGACGATCCAATCCTTTCTTCGCCCATTGATAACTGCTGACATTTCATCGAGAATGCCTCAGGTAAAACCATGACGATGGATTCTTCCGAAGAACTCGAAGGGAAGGGCGCGGAGGTTCTTTATTGTCCCGTATGCCAGGAATCGGTTGCAGACCCCCTCGTTTGCGGGGACTGTGCCGCCGTCATCTGCCGGCGCTGCGGAACGCCTCTGGAAAAAGTGGACGAATTAGGGATTGGATAGGAACTTTGCGGCGTTACTGATGGGTGGTTTCAGCTTCAGCGAACGTGAAAGAATGATCGGCGGGGCGGGGCGCTTGTTGCATGCGATAAAGGTGATGCAAAGGGAGGCGGCCCGGGCCGATGGCGAACGCTTTGCGGATGGCCTCGGTGACGTAGACTTTCGCCAGCACAATCGCATCTCGGAGTTGCCGCCCCAGCGCAAGATTTGAGGCGATCGCCGAGGAGAAAGTACACCCTGTGCCATGCGTGTTGTCCGGTTTCACCTTCTCTCCGGTAAAGGTTTCAAAAGAAGCGCCGTCATAATAGACATCTATCGCCTTTTCGAGATGCCCGCCGGTTACGACCACCGCCTTGGCTCCAATTTCTACCAGCCGCTTGGCCGCCGCTTTCATTTCCTCGACGGTTTCCACTTTGAATCCCGTGAGCGATGCCGCTTCCTGAAGATTAGGCGTCACAATCGTGGCCAGTTTCAGCAGGTCTTTTCGCAGCACGCTGATCCCTTCCTGATCCAGCAGGTCGCGCCCGGTGGCCGAGCGCAGCACCGGGTCAATAACCGTAGGAATGGAAGCGTTTGCTGAGAGGAAATCCTTCACCACCTCAGCATTGGCGCGGTCGCCGAGCATTCCCACCTTGATCGCTGCAATGCGGCCATCTTCCCATAAGGCTTGAATGCTTTCGCGGAGTTTCGCGCTTTCGACAGGATAGACTTCGTTCACGCTCTGCGTATTCTGAACCGTCAGCGCGGTAATGGCAGCCACTCCGTAACAATTGTGGGCGGCAAAAGTCTTGAGGTCGGCGGCGATGCCCGCGCCGCCGGAAGGGTCAAATCCGGCAATCGCTAAGACCACGGGCGCTGCCGGAGTGGATGTATGATTATCTGCGCTCGTTGCCACTCGCCGCTGGCTGCTCCTTCATATGAAGACTTCTTTAGCGATTATAAAATCGCTCCCGTGAATGTCAATAAAAGAATCGGGACTGCGGGCAGCGGCGCTTGGAGCCAGGCGCAGGAAGGGAGCGCCGAGGCTGTTACTGAGACCTGCACATTACAGTGACAACATTCTCTGTGGCGGCGCTGTCCGCAGCGCCGAAAAATCGCCGGTGAGGATACCGGCGCTACAGCCAGAGGCGTTACTGCTTTGCAGCGATCAATAAGAACCGCGATGGGCTTCTCTACGATCTTCATTCCTCTGCCGCCATTTCGTCGCCTTCGGAAGACTCTTCCTGAAAGAGGCCCTTCACCATCTCCAGAAATCCTTGGGCGGGAGGCGAGAGAATGGAATGCCGACGGTAGATTAAGCGTAGTTTTCGCTGGATGCGCAATTCGCGCACCCGGATGGCGCAGAATTCGCCCCGCGCCAACTCATCCACAACGCACATGCGGGGCACAAACGCCACCCCCATTCCGGCATGCACCGATTTCTTGATGGTTTCTACCGTGGGCAATTCCATGCCGATGTTCAGAGGGGTGTGATGACGCCGGAATGCTTCGATCACCCGTTGCCGGTATGGAGAAGAAACGTTGTGCGCGATAAAAGACTCCTTCCCCAGTTCCCGGATGCTTACTAACCTCACCCCGGCGAGCGGATGCTGGCTGGGCACGATCAAGGTGAGTTCATCGAAGCTGATGGCTTTTGATTCCAGGTCCGGGTTTCGAGGATCAAATGAAAGGATGCCCAGGTCAATTTCGTGTCGAAGGAGATGGTTGGGGATTTCTCTCGAAAGGGCGCGCCTCACGGTGACCCGGACGCGAGGATACCGCTTGCGAAACTTCTGGAGAATGGGCAAAAGATAAAGCGCAGTGCTTTCGTTCGCGCCCATGGAAAGCGTTCCGCGCTCAAGGGCCTTCAACTCCTCCACTGCCGAGCGCGCTTCCAGGCGGAGATTGAGAATCTTCTTCGCATAGTCATAGACGATTCTTCCCCCTTCGGTGAGTTGCCCGCCTTTACTGGAGCGGTCAAGCAGAGGCTCGTTCACCCACTCTTCCAGCCGTCTCACAGCCTGGCTCACGGCGGGCTGGGTCCTCAGGAGTTTGGCGGCGGCTCGTGAAAAGCTTTTTTCTTCCACCACCGCAACAAAGGCTTCAAGCTGAGAAATTTCCATGATAGGCTTACCGAGAAGTTACTTGCTTCGGCTAAAAGCCTCGAACTATAGTCACGAATCTCTTGAAAAAGCCGTTGGTCATAATTTTAGATTATAATATCAGAAATATTATAAATTTGACTTCAGGTTTCCATCGACCGCAGAATAAGCAACGTATTGGATGAACCGAGGCTGGAAAGCTGATTTTTGGAGCGCCTGCGAAATAGGGGCGGAAACGGAATGGCGGAGGAAATTGATGCCGGAACAGGTTTTGATCTTTGATACGACGCTGCGCGACGGTGAGCAATCGCCCGGATGCAGCATGAACCTTCAGGAAAAGCTGGAGATGGCGCGCCAGCTTGATCGCCTGGGGGTGGACATCCTTGAGGCAGGATTCCCGATTGCATCGCAAGGCGATTTCGAGGCCGTGCAGGCCGTTGCCTCGGAAATCCGCCGTCCCATCATCGCAGCTCTGGCGCGCGCGAGTGAACTCGATATTGATCGCGCCGGAGAGGCTCTGAAGGGCGCGGCGCGACCGCGCATCCACACGTTCCTCGCCACTTCCGACATCCATTTGAAATATAAGCTGCGCAAGACGCGCGAGGAGGTGTTGAAACAGATCACTTGGGCAGTCGCCCAGGCAAAATCTCTCTGCGACGATGTGGAGTTTTCACCCGAAGATGCGGGCCGGACGGATCGCAGCTATCTGATTGAATGCTGCCATGCGGCGGTTGAAGCCGGAGCGACGGTGCTGAATCTGCCGGATACCGTCGGCTACTGTCTGGAATCCGAATACGAACAGATGTTTGCGGACGTGAAAGCTAGAGTTCCGGGCATGGAGCGCGTGGCGCTTAGCACCCATACGCACGACGACCTGGGATTGGCCGTGGCCAACACGCTGGCGGGCATCCGCGGTGGCGCTCGCCAGGTGGAGTGCACGATCAATGGCATCGGCGAGCGGGCGGGGAACGCGGCGCTTGAAGAAGTGGTGATGGCCATCCGGGTACGACATGACGTGTTGCCGGTTTTCACCAACATTCGCGCGGAGGAACTCTACCCTTCCAGCCAGTTGCTGGCGCGCCT
>DATGKJ010000129.1:0-3874 GCA_035294685.1 Terriglobia bacterium
ACCGTTTTCATACTCCGAGAGGAAAATCTATTCGATGAAGAAGGATATTCATCCCAACTATCATGACGTGACCGTCGTCTGCGCGTGCGGAAACACTTTTAAAACTCGTTCAACCTACAAGAGCGATGTTCTGCATATCGAGATCTGCTCCAACTGTCATCCGTTTTTTACCGGAAAGCAGAAACTTGTGGATAGCGCGGGCCGCGTCGAACGTTTCCAGAAGAAATTTGCGAAAGCTCGCAAGCCAGTCGCCACAGAAGTCAGCTCCTCTTGATCCCAGCGCGAATCTGTGGGTGTTCACAGCTCATAAGAAGCGCTCGGCGATCCGTATCTCAATGGATCGTAATGTCATCCCCTAATCCTTACCTCACCAAACCGCGAGTTTATCTGTTAGGCCGGCAGGCCGTCGTCCAGGAGGAATTAGCCCGCTTCCTGAGTGATGAAGGGTTGACATTCACAACGGATACGTCTGTCGCTGCTGAGATGCTGAACGAGATTGCCGGTCGCACCTGCTACATGTCCTTTGGCAAAGGGCGGAAGTCCAACCAGGAGTATTTGGAGAATATTCTTAATTCCAAACATGGAAGCGTATTGGAACACGCCGTCTGGAATCTTCTTATTACCGGTGTCAGCCGCTCGCTCACGCATGAACTGGTGCGGCACCGCGCCGGATTCGGATATTCCCAACTCTCTCAGCGTTATGTGGACGAAAGCGACGCGCGATACGTGGTTCCCCCGCTCTATCAGGAAAATGAGACGCTGCGAAAGCAATGGGAGCAGACGATTGAGTATCTTCGCAAAGCGTATGCTGACCTGGCGGAAGCTACGACGCAGTACGTTCAGCGGAAGTTCCCCGAAATGGCCCCCCGCGACCGGCGCAAATGGGCGCGTCAGGCTGCCCGGTCCATCCTGCCGAACGCCTGCGAGACTAAAATCTTTGTCACCGGCAATTCGCGGGCGTGGAGGCACTTTCTGGAATTGCGTGGAAGCCCTCATGCGGATATGGAAATTCGCCTTCTGGCGGTTGAAATTTGCCGTGTGCTGAAACGAGAGAGTCCCAACATCTTTGCGGATATTGAGTTGGTGGATGAGCCTGACGGCGCGCCCTCCATTCGTGTCCTCCACTCCAAGGTTTAGAGCCTCTCGAACAACTCGCCAGCGTCAGAACTCTTGCATCGAAGACTGCAAGAATCCTTGCTGCTTATCCGTGTCAAGGCGGTTGATCGCTTGCGACGAAGCGCCTCGATCCCATGAACGTTACATCTCGGCCGCTTTCCGATAGCGATCGAAATTCTCCTGGAACAGACGATTTTGAGGGTCGATCTGCAAGGCCTTGGCTTCCACCTCCGCTGCAAGCTTGAATTTGCCATTGGCAGAAAGCGCTGCGGCGAGCGTATCAATGAAGTCAGGCTGTTTCCAGCCGGTGAGTTGAACCGCGCGGAGCGCGTGCTGCAGGGCGGCGCGGGGATCGCGATAGTGGGGATTATCGGTAGTTGCCAGGAGCCAGGCCAGATTGTTGTGAGCTATTGAGGAATTGGGCGCCTTCTTGAGCACTCCCTCGTATTGGCGGATCGCATCAGGATCAAGTTTAAGACTCGCGTAAATATCCGCAAGCGCTTCCTGCGTGCCCACATCCTGCGGCAGCCTTTTCTGGGCTGATTCGAGAATCTGCCGCGCTTTAACAAGGTCGCCTTTCCCCTGGTAAGCTGCCGCAAGGCGGAGCGTATCTTCAGGGGAAGAGGGATTAAGGCGAAGAGCTTCTTCGAGTTCTCGAATGGCGGGGGCATATTGCTTCATCCCAAGATACAAAGCTCCGAGCCCTTCATGCACGCGGAGGTCGTGCGGAGCGATTCGCCGCGCTTCTTCAAGGAGCGCCAGCGCGCGGTCTGGCTTATGAGCAGCCTCCAGGCTCGCGCTATCCTTAAGCAGCCTTGTGACCTGTTGTGTCTTCAGGTAATGATTGGCAGTCGCGCCCATGGCAACGGCAACCAGGATGACGGGCAGCGCGAGAATCGGCTGCGCTGAACGCCTGAGCGGTAATGTTGTCCGAGTCTCAAGGCGCGCCGGCGGAACAATCCATGCCAGGATGAGACCTGTGATCAATCCACCCAAATGCGCCCAATTATCGATATGGCGGACGAAGTGGCCGAAAACCAGGTTGGCCACAATCACCAGCAGGATGCCAATTCCAAAAACGTTCTTCCACCCTCGCGGAACCGCTTCGGGATGAAGGAGTCCGGTCACGAGCATGGCTCCGGCGATTCCGAAGATCGCGCCTGAAGCTCCTGCCGCGATGTGAGGGGATGCCTCCATTGAGAGCAGAGAACCTCCCATTCCTGAGACTACATAGAGCAAAGCGAAACGCCCGTATCCATAGAGCGGCTCCAGGAAATTGCCCAGCAGATAGAGCGCGAACATATTTACGAACAGGTGAGCCCAGCCAATGTGTAGAAACATCGGCATGACGAGCCGCCAGTATTCTCCTGATCGGAAAAAAGGCCCGTAAGATGCGCCGAAATTCAGCAGAACATCGACATTTTCAGAGCCTCCCTTAACCGTCATCAAAATGAAAATCAGGACATTGACGAAAAGAATGACGTAGGTTGCAACCGTGGGATAGTAGCGCCGTCCGACGCGGGTATTCGTAGGGTGTTGACGATGGGTGAGCTCAGGCTCCATAGGCTTTCGACATGGGGATCGCAGAATGCGAGGGATCAATCCATCAGGTTAGCGCGAAGAAGGAGGAACATCGCGGCAGCTTTCAGAGTCAATGTGAGCAGAGCGCTTAACCCTAACGCTTCCCCTCACCCTTATTGTACCATTCCGCATTTTTCGCGCGCCGATTGGAACCGGGCATCGGCAGGGAAAATCAGTAGGATGAGCCTTCCGCCCTGGCCTTGGCTGTTTGAGTCGGACTCTTGGCAAGATTCGGCATGCCGATCCAGGTGATGAGAGCCTTATACTGCCACGATTCTTTCTTGTCTGGCCAGCGGACGCCGCCTGCATGAGAAAGCCCGCCCGGAACCCCTTCGCGCGGGCTGGTGGGTTTGCGAACGATGTAGCTGTCTGAGGGCGCTGCCTCATCAACCACGCGGTGTGCCGACTGATAGTTGTTGATCAGTTGCTCGATTGAAAACTTGCCGTTGCGGGTTTCCGGCGATTCAAGGTGCAGGATGGCGTGGGTGGAGTGGCAATTAATGCAGGCGAATCCATCGGGGCCGGGAGTGGAAAAGATCGGCTCGATGCGCTTTTCAAAATACGCAAAATCCAGTTGTTTTTCCGGAGGCGTTTGAAGCCTGGCTCCCTTAAGCCAGTCAGCCACAATTTCGAAGTCGGGAGAATATTGATTTTCCCAGAACACGCCGCCGTCATGATTCAAGCCTCGGATCGTGCCTTCGCGCGTGGTGGGATCGAGCGGCTTGAGCAGCAGCTTGCTCTTCATTGGATCTTTGCGATTGATCACTGCGAGTACGGAAACAAAATTCACCCGCGACTGCTCCAGCGTATAATGGCCGCCCGGCCCGGGGGCAAGGATGCGAAATTTTCCCGATGTGTTCGATTCCGGCGTGTGGCAGTCCACGCAGGCGGCGTTGCCGTAACGCTTCACGAATAGAGGCTGAACGAAAGCAGTGAAGAAGTTAAAGTCGAAGGGCACATCCGCCATGGAAACTTTTTCGCCCGTTAAAGAAACCAGCCGCGGCTGGGGGCGAGGCGGGGGAACCGGAATGCCCAACGCGCGCGACGCTCGCAATTGAACATTGGGGTCGCCGGTCTCAAGCGCCGCATGCAGGCGGTTTTTCGCTTGCGCTCGCAGACTCGGCGGGCCTTGCTGATAAATCTTGACCAGCAGATCGACGGCATCGCTCCTCACGCT
>DATGKJ010000130.1:0-9121 GCA_035294685.1 Terriglobia bacterium
TTGCTTCATCAATAGTGATGAAACAACAAAGAATCTCCCCTGTCAAGACTTTTTTCAGTGGGGGCCTTCCCAAAACTGGGGGATGGCAAGTCAGAGTTGCTGTTGATTTTTCGGTAGGGTGGATTTAGTATGGCGCAGTTAAACCTGCGCACGGGCGTGAACATCTCTCCCCTTAGAGCCTGCACACTGTCATCGATGAAATTCTGCTGAATGAGATCAAATGCAAAAGAGATTCCTCTCTCTTCGCACACCTTGTGACATTGCGTCAGAGTGTCACGCAGGTATTCAACCAGCAATGGATCAATCTCATAAACCGTGGCGTGAATGCTTTTGGGTTTTGCAGAGCGAGAACAGATTTCGCTTACAAACGCGGCGGTAAGAGAACCAACCCCAGCGCCTGCATCCAAGAGAGTAATCTGCTCGATCTTCGCATCAAACATTGATGCCATAAGCCGCGCAATTGCAGACGGCGTCATAAATTGCCCGAATTCGGCTCGACGCTCCGGATCGAGCTTGCGGTTTGCGTCGAGACGGAAAAAGTCTACGCTGTCAACAAGCACCGCATTTTTCATGGGTTAGGATAGTATGCCATAGCGACCCTCGAACGGACGACCCGCTATCGGCATGTTAGTGCGCTTTGGTCTTTACGTTTTTTATAAATCCAGCAGAAAAGGATTCGATTCGCGCTCTTCGCCAAGTGTGGTCGAAGGCCCATGGCCGGGGAAGACCGGCGTTTCATCCGAAAAAGGCAGCAGTTTGTTCCGTATGGAGGCAAGAATCTGATGATAGTCTCCGCCCCAAAGATCGGTCCGTCCAATGCTGCCTTTAAAGAGCGTATCTCCGCTGAAGAGATTCTGTCCTTCTCCAGATAAAAGCAATGAGATGCTGCCGGGCGAATGACCCGGCGTCGAGAGCACCTCCAGTGAAAGCGATCCTGCCTGAAGCACGTCTCCTTCTCTGAGAAAGTCTTTCACTTGCGCGGCCCCGGGCGGCTCAACCCCTAACCATGCCGCCTGAACGGCAAGATTCTGATAAAGAGGAAGGTCTGCCGCGTGCATCAGGACTGGGGCGCCTGTTGCCTGCTGAAGCTTCTGAATGCCGCCCACGTGATCGATGTGGGCATGAGTGGCCACAATGTATTTCACTTGAAGCCGATGCTGCTCAAGAATCGCGCGGACGCGGTCAATCTCATCGCCCGGATCGATGACGATGGCCTCGCGGGTTGCCTCGTCACCCAGAATCGAGCAATTGCAAGCCAGCATGCC
Source organism: Terriglobia bacterium (assembly GCA_035294685.1). Lineage (GTDB taxonomy): Bacteria > Acidobacteriota > Terriglobia > UBA7540 > UBA7540 > RH2-MAG17b. The sequence goes on from DATGKJ010000130.1 coordinate 1,266, forward strand.
GACAGGTAGAATGTGGTGAATCATTAAAAACGCCCTATATTATTAATGAATATTGACTGATATTTGTGAAATCTATTAAATACAGTGATCCTTCGTCGCCTTCGGCTCCTCAGGATGACAGTCGGAGGGTCACCCTGATGTAAACTGCCCCGGGCGGAAACGCCCCCAGCTATTTTATTTCCAACGAACGATCACTGCGGCAAAGAATCCGTCCATCCGATATTTGTTTGGCCAGGTGTGAAAATAGCCCGGCTCCTTGAAGAACGGGGCCAGATTCGGGAACTCCTGCCGCAACTCCGCGGCATTGAGCGCACGAAAGCCCTGAACCGTCGCCAGCACATCGAAAACTACCTCTTCGTTCTCTTCCGGCTCAAGCGAACAAGTCGAATAGACCAGCCTCCCGCCCGGGGCTAAAACCGCGAGTCCCTGCCGCAAAATCGCGCGCTGCGCTGCGGCAAGGCGGGGAATATCCTCCGGCTGAAGCCGCCACTTGATTTCAGGGTTGCGAGCCAGCGTGCCCGTGCCTGAGCAAGGGACATCGACAAGAATTCGGTCAAAGGTTGTAGTGAATGGAAGAGACCTGGTAGCGTCGAGCGCCACCCGATGTATTCGAACGCCTTCCGGCCAGCGGCGTGAAAGAATTTTCCGAAGCGCGCGCATTCGCCGCAGGCTGCGGTCGCAGGCCACAATAGAACCCTGACCCATCACATCTGCTATTTGCCAGGTTTTGATTCCGGGAGCGGCGCAGAGGTCCAAGGCTCGGTCTCCCGTTCGCGGAGCCAAAAGTTCAGCCACCCGTTGCGACGCTTCGTCCTGAATCACCACGCGCCCCTCGCGCCATGCGGGAGTGTTCGTGATGCTTCCGGATTCCACCCACAGCGTTCGCTTCCCGAATCTTCCAGGGTTTGTCTGAACGTGGTCAGCCAGGAGCTCATCCTGCATCTGTTGCCGGTCAAAGCAGGGACCCGTAATGCGAAGGTGGATGGGCGGAATCGCCTGGCTGGCTGCAATCAGGGAGCGCGCAGCCTCGCCGCCGAAGTTCTTCTCCCAGCGCTCACGAAGCCATGCAGGAATTGAGCGGCGCGCGCTTTCAAGATATTCTTCGTTCCTGGCATCCGGTGGGTCGCTTGCGCTGAAGGATGCTTTCTCGCATCGCCGCAAGACCGCATTCACCAGTCCGGCAGCGGACTTCTTGCGGGCGGCTTTGACCAATTGCACGGATTCATTCACCGCGGCCGAGCGAGGAATGGAACTCAGGAAACGAATCTGATAAACGCCCAGGCGCAGCGCTTCAAGAATTTCGGGGTCAAAGTATCGGAGCGGCTTTCCAGAAAGCTTTTCAATGGTGAAATCCAGGTCGCCACGCCAGCGGAGGACGCCCATAACCAGATCCGTCGCGAGCCTCCGGTCCACTTCTTTCAGCCGCGAAATCTCCGGTCGATGCAACAGGTCCACCGCGTAATTTCGCTTCTCATCCAAGCGGCAGAGAACGTGGAAGGCGACCAAGCGGGCGGGTGAGACGGGCATGGGTTGCGGCGCTCTATCGTGTGGATAACAGAAATTTCTTGCGGCTCACAAAAGGTTCCAGCAAGAAACCTGCACAAGTCAAACAAGGGTCAAGTCAAAGGGTTTAAACTATTTACTTTTAAATAACTAATAAGTTGTGATATGAGTAAAGAGCCGAATTGCGGAAAAGCTGATTCGGATCGGAAAAGACTGGAAGCGCTTTTTGCAACGGCTTCGCATTTAAAGCGAATTTGACCCATTTCAGGGAAAGGAGAAGTTACATGAATCAGACTCACAACTCCGTAGAAGCTTCCGTTCGCAAGGCTTTTGAGCTTCTCATTCAAATTCGAGGGCATCGGCAAGCAGACCGTCTGCTGGCGCTTGCCAATGGCTACCTGCGCATGCTGTTGCATTCCACGCCCGAAAGCACACCCATCATGATCTCCATCCGCGCGATCAGAATCCGCGAGCCTTAAGCTTGCGGTTGCGGATTACAAACTCATTCAGCCTGAATTGAGGGGGCGCCGCTCGCAGCTTCCGCCGGCTGAGCCTTTTCAGCCTTCAATTGGGCAACCTGGCGCTGAAGCTCAGACGCCAGATCCTCCAAAATGCGCAGTTGTTCCGAGCGGCGCTCAATCGCGCCCTCCAGCCGCGCAATCTGTTGGCGAAGCCGCGCGTTTTCCCGTTGCAGCATCTGGGAGCCGGTGTCGGGGATGGTTCGCTTCACGCCAGCGCCTCGGACGCGCGCTTCCGGCGCTCCCGCAACCCGCTCCTGAATCTGTCGGATCACGGCGTCCACCTCTTTGCGCTCAGCCCCCGGAGGGCAGATGCTGCGGAGGAGCAGGAGCCGCGCCAAATCAGGTTGGTTGCGCCCGCGCTCCCAGTGTTGGATGGCTCCCTTGGTGGCGTTCAATCGTCGCGATAAACCTTCCTGGCTGAGGCCCAGGCGTTGCCGGACCCGGCGGATCACTTTCGGAATGTCGAGCGTTGCAGCCATAAAAATTCCTCCCATGCGAAATAGTGCTTGACAACAACTATAGTACTAGGCTAGACTTGAAATGGATGCCGCTTCCGCAGCCGTCGTCCGAGCTTCAGGAGCCGGCCGGAAGGCGGGAAATGCGCGGTGTTCTTCCGCAGGCTTTGACTGTTCCATAAGGCAAACCTGTGGGTGGGTTATCCACACCGCGCTTTCGGAGTTGCCATGCCTTGGGCATGGCTTTTTTTGGCAACCTCTAGTTACTAAGTGAGTAATGATTGAAATGATAAGCAAGTTGAGAAATGCCGATCTCGCATCCGTTCGCCATGTCAGAAGCAGACGTGGCGCGCTCGTAACTGCCTTGCATGACACCTTCTTCATGCTTTTCCTGGCCCTGACAAGAAACGCCCTTGGACAAACTTTGCGCTGGCTACACCTGCGCATACAGATCAGGTTCCCGCTCAACCGTTGGATGATGCCTGGAGGTTTATTTCATATCCCAGGCCGCCAATCAATCAAATTATTCCTCGGCAACAAGTTCCAGACGGCCAAAGCCTCCGCCCTGAAGCTTTTCTTTCGATCAAAGCTAGCCTACATCACAAAACCTGTTTGGTCAAGAGAAGATTTATTTCTAGCCTACATCAGGGCGCGCGCCCTCCGGCGGCCTTGGCCCCGCAAAGATTCGGCTTCATGGCAATGTGCGCGCCGCTCGAAAAGCTCGATTTCTGTCTCATACCCCTCTCCTACCCGCATCACAGGAAATCGGGAATGGCATCTTCAATCGTTGAATCATACCCCCTCGCGCACTCTTAGTTTCAGATCCCCTCGCAAATTCAAAACATGGATCAGCCGCTGTGCGGAGAGGAGATTAGACGATGCAATCCCTATCTCATCATGCTCCGGATCTATCGAATCAATCCGGGATGTTGAAACCAACCATCAACCCGATTCCCGCGTCACTCGTGCTGACGTCACCAGAGGAACCGGCATGGAAGCCCACAAGCCTTGGCAGGGCAGAAATAGCCTTCAGACTCCCATCGAATCTGCGATGTTCAGAAAAAGGCTGTGTTTTTCCTGCCGCTCCTGATTCGGCAGGGATGTGCCTCCACCATTATCGGCAAATTCAGGAACCGATCCTGTTTGCCTCTCACCAACCTACACGGGCGGTTGTGGAACGCGGGAGGTTTGGCATCCCGGAACACGAAGTGGACACGTCCCGGCTTAAGGACCGTCGCCGGCTGGCGGCCTTGCGGGAAGCGTTTTTGGAAGATGAATCCACTCGTTAAGCGAGCCTGTGATGTGAGGTGAGGTGCAAGATGGCAGCGCCGTTACAATCCTGGACACAGAATGTCACCCCTCCCTTGGCCGGAAGGGCGCCGGGCGGGAGCGGCCACGCTCCCTTGCTCACGGCTTCCAGCGCATGGCTCGCTCTTCAGGGTCGCACGGGAATCCCGATTGGCCGCGCCACATTCTATCGATGGCTGAGCAACGGAAAGATCTTTTCAGTCCGCATTGGCGCCAAGATGTATATTCCGCTTTCCGTCATCGAAGAAATTGTCAGGCGATGCCAGTCGGGTGAGGGGCTCTAATCCCAGCCCCCTTGCTCGATCGTCTGAAGCAGGGATTAGCGCGTCAGAATATGCTCAAGAGCCGACCGCAGCTCTGGAAACCGGAATGGATAACCGGAGGCCCTAAGGCGGGCAGGGTCAGCGCGCTGGCTGGCGAGGAGCAATGCATCTGCCATTTCGCCAAAGGTCAGACGCGCCGCAAAACCTGGCATTCTCAGCAAGGTGGGACGCTTCAGCGCCTTGCCCAGCGTCTCAACGAACTCGCTGTTTCTTACAGGATTGGGCGAGGCCATAATCACCGGACCGCTTAACTCGGCGTGGGTAAGGCAATGTTGAATGGCTCCTATCACGTCATCCAGAGCAATCCAGCTCATATATTGCCTTCCGGTTCCAATCGGCCCTCCCAGTCCCTTGCGGAAAACCGGAAGCATTCGAGCCAAGGCTCCGCCTTCCGCGCTTAACACCATGCTGTTTCTCAGAATTACGGTGCGAATACCTCTCTCGGCGGCAGGTGCGGCGGCTTCTTCCCATTCGCGGCAAACTTGCGCTAAAAACCCTGAGCCAGGGGGTGTTTCTTCCCGCAGAATCTCATCGCCACGGTCTCCGTAGTATCCAATTGCCGACGCGGTTACCAGGGTCTTTGGAGGGTGCGGAAGCCTGGTGAGAGCCTCACAGAGCAAACGCGTCCCTGCCACACGACTCTCCCGGATTCGGGCTTTGTGTTCAGGGGTCCAACGATGCGCGGCGATATTCTCACCGGCAAGATGAATCACCACATCGATTTCCTGGTTTGAAAACGCAGGGGGCAGATTAGATTCAGGATTCCATAGGATCGCGTCGTGACCCACCTGGGTTCTTGAACGGACCAAGCGAATGATCTCGTGCCCGGCGGCTGCCAGATCCTTAATCAGCGCTGAGCCGATCAGCCCGCTTGATCCCGTGATGAGGACTCGCATGGAATCCCCCGAAATGAGGGTGCTACGGCGTCATCATAGCACAGGACAGGTAACGGGATTTTCTCAGGGCAACCGTTAGAACAAATGAACGCGGTTGGCGAGTAAAACGTAGGAATTAGGCGGTATTTGGATGCCATTAATGGGGCCGCCGTTTTGGTCGAAGAACAGCAGGCCCCGGACCTGCAACTGCGGAGAGGGAATAAGGCCGGCAAGCCCATTGACGTTAATAAACTGCGTTTGCGCATTCGTGATGACATAAATCTTCTGTCCCTGAAAAAGGGTGAAGCATGGAATCAAGGTGAAGGCTCCGCTCAGGTTATCGGCTCCGGCTGTTAGTAGGGTAGAGAAGTTGCCTGAAACGGTTTGAAGCGGAATGTAAATATTACTGGCGTCTACCGTGGAAGGCGGTGTTGTTGCAGGAGCGGTTGCTGCCGCTGGGGCTGTGTATGTCCCATGGACTACTAGTTGCTGGCCAACATTCAGGAATGTCGAGTCCGGCGTAAGATTGGGAAAATTGACGGCGGGAGCAGAAAAATGGAAGCCAGTGGAAGGGGAGATGTTGACGATGACCGGAGGAGTATCCAGGGGCACCGAATTTCCGGTTCCGGCAGAAGTGTTAGGCTCCTGATCATGAACATAGAGCTGAAACTGGGTGAGGTTTCCGGAAGAATCTTTGGTCACGGAGATGACGTAGCCCAGGAAAGCCGACTTATCATTCGCCAGATCCGTTTGGTCCTCAATCACAATCGTATTGGCAATAAAATTCCCCTGCGAATCCACGTAACCGTTGATTTCCACAAAATTTCCCGTCGTAATCTGATTGAGCGCTGCAGCGCCAATCAGTTGAGTGTTTTTAGTCAGGTTGACGGTAATGGCGGGGCCAGCGCCTTCGAGCGACGAAGTGACGTTAAATCCCGGCAAAGTTTGGACCACGAAACTGCCAATGAAGTTTGAGTTTGTACTTGTGTTGTTGACGCTAAGAATGTAGCCATGGAAATCGTCCAGCGCGCCAAATCCCTGGCTGCCTGAAGCGGTCAGCGTTGTGGCATTCACCACCGGGGTTACCTTGACGGTGAGAGATCCCGTCGAGCCCGAGACGTTGACTTGGCCTTGGGCGTTCAATTCAATCGATTGGGCCAGGTTGAAATCGATGTTCATTGCGGCGGCCTGGCACGGCGTGGTGGAGGTAGACGAGCAGGCCTGAACCACCAACGGCGGATTAATCGTGAAATTAACGGTTTCCGAGCTGAGGGTGGGGGTAATCACGTCAATCGGAGGGCTCACGGCAGAGTCGAAAAGCGCCATGCTGGAAGCGCTGAACTGAATCTGCCCTCCGGTATAAGTTCCCGGAGAAACGGAAACAACGTCTGCCAAGGCAGTGGTATCCTTCAAAGCAGCAAAGTCCAGGGGGATAAAAGTGTTCGAAGCCAGAACGGAAACAGACCCGCTGCCGCCCTGGGGAGTAAGCGTTAACGAAGCGATGTTCGTCCGGAAAGAGAGGAGGTTACATAATGGAACGTCGCCGGCAAAAATGATCAGGGTGCCCTTCTCATTGCTTGTGGATGTCGTGCTTGACCCACAGCCTCCCATTCCCAAGGCGACCGCTGCCAATAACAAGCCCCAAAGTAGTGAGCGCTTAAACATTCGCCTCCTCATGATGTCATTCCGTCAACGCTTCTCGATGGCCAGCGGCCGTTCGTTTCTGGAGCGGCCTGCTCCATCTTAAGTGGGTCGCCACCGCTATTGCCAAATGGATTCAGGGGTTGCGCAAACTCGGTGTGATAACCTTACTTCTGCTTCTACCGACCGACGGCCCCTCGTTTACCTGCCTGGAAGTGAACTCTGCGAGTCCCAATAAAACACTTAAAAAACTCAGAATAACACACGTTTTTTTAGCGATGCCAGCTTTTCGATCACGCTCAGGTACGACCGCTTGAGGAAGAGTCAGTTCTACTCCGCCGCGGTAGGCGAGGGGTTGATCCTGTTTCATTTTTGCAACGTGTCTCCGAAGAGGGCGCCATTCACCATCGTGCTGATTACGCTTGAAATTGCCATGCCGCTCCTGTACACTCACAGCATCAGTCGTTTAAAAAATCATCAACTTTGACAGATTCAGACTGCCTTGGGACCTGGAGGAAAGGGTGGGGTCGCTATGGCCAGCGGAAAGATTTTTATTAATTATCGCCGGGATGACAGCCGGGCAGATTCTGGCCGGTTGTACGATCGCCTCAACGCGCGCTATCCGAATCGGGTCTTTCGGGATGTGGGATCCCTCGAACCGGGCATCGAGTGGCACGAAGCTATCGAGAAGGTGTTGGGTTCAAGCGATGCTGTCGTGGTGGTAATTGGCAAGAACTGGCTGACAGTCACGAACTCGGCTGGCGCCAGGCGGCTTGACGATCCGAAGGATACGGTTCGTCAGGAAATCCTGACTGCTCTCCGTCGAGGCGTGCGGGTATTTCCCGTGCTGGTGGGCGGAGCCCACATGCCGTCTGAAGAAGAGCTTCCGGCGGACCTTCAATCGCTTGCGCGGCGCAACGCGCTCGAAATTACGGAACAAGATTGGGATGAAGGCTTCGAGAAGCTCGCGGAGGCTCTCGACCACGCCCTGGGCGTGAGAGGAAAGACGCCGAAACAGCCGCGCCGCTTCAGGCCAGGTGTGGCTATCGCTGCGCTTCTTGGCGTCGCGATCATTGCAGTCGTTGTGGTCACGACTTACCACTCGACGCAGAATTCGCCCGCGCCCGTCGTCCGCGAAGACGCGGGCTCTCAGAAAAACGTCGAGTCGAATGCCCCTAACAAGGCAAGAAAAACCGGAGCGGGAGCGGAGTCGAATGCTGGCATACGCTC
>DATGKJ010000131.1:0-4319 GCA_035294685.1 Terriglobia bacterium
AGAGCTTTGGGCTTTCTTCGTTCTCAAGTGGCTGTTCCTGGAGTTCTTCGCCCATAGTTTCTCGCCGCCTATTCGGTTGAAATCACGCCGTCGCCACCGCCAAGGGCCGAACGAAGCGTGTGCCACACCAGCGTGGCGCATTTCACCCGCACTGGGTAATCGCTCACTTTGGAGAAAACCTCAAGCTTGCCGAGCGGCGGCGCATCGCGCCGGGGGACATTCCCTGTAGTAACCAGATCATGAAAGCTTTGGAAGAGCGCCTGCGCCTCTTCAGCGGTCTTCCCTTTCACCGTCTCGGTCATGATGGAAGCCGAAGCGGTGGAGATGGCGCATCCACTCCCCTCAAAGCTGATATCCTGAAGCCGGTCCCCCTCCAGCTTCACGTAAACCGTCACTTTATCCCCGCAGAGAGGATTGTAACCTTGAGCCGTGCGATTAGCGTCCTCCAGCTTGCGAAAATTGCGAGGCCGCTTGCTGTGATCGATGACCACTTCCTGATAGAGATCGCGCAGATCGGGCATCAGGCAAACATCTCCTTCACCTTGTGGATTCCCGCTGCCAGCGCATCAATTTCCTCGCGAGTATTATAGAGCGCCAGCGAGGCGCGCGTCGTGGCGGGAATGCCAAAGCGCTCCATCACCGGCTGCGCGCAGTGGTGCCCGGTGCGCACGGCAATGCCTTCCTGGTCAAGAATCGTCCCAACGTCGTGCGGATGAATCCCATCGAGCACAAAACTCAGCACGCCGGCTTTTTTCTTGGCCGTGCCGATCAGTCGTACTCCCGGGATGCCCGAAAGCGCCTGCGTGCCGTACTCCAGCAAGTCGTGCTCGTGCTCCGTAATCCGGTCCATGCCAATTCCGGTGACATAATCAAGCGCCGCCCCCAGGCCGAGGGCGCCTGCAATGTGCGGAGTGCCGCCTTCAAACTTGTAGGGCAGAACGTTATAAATGGTCTTCTCGAAAGTTACCGAACTGATCATGTCGCCGCCGCCGTGAAAAGGCGGCATGGATTCAAGAAGGTTGGCCTTGCCGTAGAGAACTCCGATTCCGGTGGGCCCGTAAACTTTGTGACCCGAAAAGGCGTAAAAATCGCAATCCAGTTCCTGGACATCCACCTTCATATGGGGCACGGCCTGCGCGCCATCGACGAGCACCGGGACTCCCTTCCGGTGACTCAGGCTAATGATCTCCCTGACCGGATTCACTGTGCCCAGCGCGTTCGAGACGTGCGCGACGCACACCAGTTTCACCCGCGGCGTCAGAAGTCGCTCGAATTCGTCCAGAAGCAACTCACCGGCGTCGTTGATCGGCGCGACGCGTAATCTGGCGCCGCGCTCGCAAAGGATTTGCCAGGGGACAATATTCGAGTGATGCTCCATGGCGGTGATGAGAATCTCATCACCCGGACGAAGCCGCTCACGGCCAAATGTATAAGCCACCAGGTTGATGGCTTCCGTTGTACCTCGAACGAAGATGATCTCGCGCGCCTCGGTGGCATTTAAGAAGCGCCTCACTTTTTCGCGCGCCTCTTCGTAGGCCGCCGTCGCCCGCTCGCTCAGTTGGTGGACGCCGCGATGAATGTTGGAACAGTCCGTCGTATAGAAATGTTGAATGGCATCGAGAACCGCCTGCGGCTTCTGACTGGTGGCGGCATTGTCGAGATAAATCAGCGGCTTTCCGTGGATTTTCTGGCGCAGAATCGGAAAATCCTGACGGATTCGGCGGACGTCCAGGCCTGTATCCAGAGGTTTCTTCGCTGTCGTCATTTCGCGCGTTGTGGCGTGCATGTTGCCTTCCCTTCAGCCGCTGCTGCCCACGCTCTCCCTCGGCGCGGAAATTGTCAGCCTGATAGCGGCTCGAGCGCTCCCTCTCACAGCACTTCCTCCGGCTTCCAACTGGCCGAAAGCCGCGCGAGTAATCTTGCTTCGAGCCGTTCGCGCGCCGGCGCAAAGTGGATGCGCGCGATCACATCATTGGCGAAAGCCCGAGTCAGCAGATGCCGCGCCGATTCCAGGCCGATGCCCCGGGCGCGAAGATAAAAGAGCGCATCAGGGTCAAGCTGGCCGATGGTTGCGCCGTGCGTGCAGCGCACATCATCCGCCAGGATTTGCAACTCCGGCTTGGTATTGATGACCGCTTCCTCGGAAAGCAGCAGATTTTTGTTGCTCTGAATGGCGTCAGTTTTTTGCGCATCCTTGCGCACGATAATCGCGCCGTTGAACACTCCGGAGGATTTGCCATCCAGAACGCCCCGGTAATATTCGCGGCTCGAGCAGTGCGGCATGGCATGATCAAGCCGGGTGTGATGATCCACGTGCTGATTGTCTGCAACCTGGTAGAGGCCGTTCAGCGTGCATTCCGCGCCTTCGCCGGCCATGACGGAATTAATGTCATGCCGGGCTAACGCCGCGCCGAGCGAAACCGAATGCGAATGAAGGCGGCTGGCTCGCGCCTGGTGAGCCTGCACGGTCGCAACGTAGAAAGCCTGATCGCTCTCTTCCTGAAGCTTCACATGGCCCACGGCAGCGTTCTCGCCCACCACAATTTCCGTCACCGCATTCGTGAAGTAGGTTTCCCCAGCCGGCCCGCAATGGCTCTCAATCACCATCGCCTGCGCTTCCCGACCGGTCACGATCAGCGCGCGGGGATGAGTTACAGTATGCCGCGCCCCCTCTGTTCGAATGAAGATGACATGAATCGGCTTTTCGAGAACTATACCATCGGCAATCCGGATCAACGCTCCGTCCCGGATAAACGCGGTATTGAGCGCCGTAAAAGCATGATCGGCATCTTCGGCATAGCAGGCGAGATGGCCTTCCAGTTCCCCTTGTTCCCCGCTTTCGAGCGCCGCTGCGAGCGAACTCACCGAAACGCCTTTCGGCAAGTTAGCAAGCGCTGAAAGCTTTGGATTCCACTGGCCGTCAACGAATACGATCCGCGCAGCCACGTCACTTAACAAAGCCAGGTTCAACGCCTCACGCACTGCGCCATTCGCATCCGCATCCGCCTGTTTGAAAGCGATCCGCACGAGCGGGGCGACATTCGTAAATCTCCAGGCCTCCTGCTTGGTCGTGGGAAAACCAAGGTCCGCAAATCGCTCCATGGCCAATTTGCGCTTTGAACGCAGCCACTCAGGCTGGCGCGAGGTTTCGCGCTCAAGCTTTGCGAAATCGGCAAAGTACGTTTCCGTCGCCTCGTGAGCTTGTTTTACTTCAGGCATTCGTCTCCTTAATTCTCAGCCGCTTCGATGGCGGCAAAATCTGAAACTCCGTTGAATCCTGTCAGGTTAGCAACTTCCGCCAACCCGACTCTCAAACTGTTTGCGGTTGTTCCTCCAGCCATCCGTAGCCTTTTTCTTCCAACTCCAGCGCCAGGTTCTTATCGCCGGATTTCACCAGGCGGCCATCATAAAGCACGTGAACAAAATCCGGCACAATATAATTCAGCAAACGCTGATAGTGCGTCACGACGATAATTGCGCGAGTCGGGCTGCGCAAGGCGTTGACGCCATCCGCCACCACTCGCAGAGCGTCAATATCGAGGCCCGAATCGGTTTCGTCCAGAACAGCCAGCTTCGGCTCAAGCACCGCCATCTGGAAAATCTCGTTGCGCTTCTTCTCGCCGCCCGAAAAGCCTTCATTCACCGCGCGACTCATTAAAGCCTCGTCGATGCCCAGCAATTTCATCTTTTCGCGCACCAGGGCGAGAAAATCCATCGCGTCGAGTTCCGGCTGACCCTGGGCTTTGCGAATATTGTTCAGAGCCGCTTTCAGAAAATACATGTTGCTGACGCCGGGAATTTCCATCGGGTATTGAAAAGCCAGAAAGATTCCTTCGCGCGCCCGATCTTCTGGCGCCATTGCCAGCAAATCCTTTCCCTGGTAAAAAATCTCGCCTTCGGTTACTTCATAAACGTCGCGCCCGGCCAGCACCTGCGCCAGGGTGCTTTTGCCCGATCCGTTTGGACCCATGATGGCATGCACTTCGCCTGCACTCACCTTCAGGTCCACGCCCTTTAAAATTTCTTTCCCTGCGACCTGGGCGTGAAGATTTTTAATTTCAAGCATTCAGTGAATTCTCCTGTCTTATTGAGGATTACAAATTATAGTGACAACTTCTTCTGTAGCGCCGGTGTCCCCACCGGCGTCTTTCGGCGCTGAGGACAGCGCCGCTACAGCAAATAGTGTCACTATAATTTGTAATCCCCTGTAGTAGATCGAAGTCTCGCTCGATATAATCAGGGCTTCATCAACCGTCTATGAGCATCATTCAAACAAAGTGGATACTTTGGCCGAAAAGCCCGGCAAAAGCTCTAGATCT
>DATGKJ010000132.1:0-2890 GCA_035294685.1 Terriglobia bacterium
AATGATTCGGCGAGCGCAACAGCAGAAACGCAGTGTAAAGCGCATCCACGGAATAGTGCCACATCAAGGTGGCCAGAATTCCGAAGCGCAACATGATGATTCCCACAATAATGCCGCCCACTCCCACCTCGACGCCGCGAATGAAAAATGGCTCGTTGGGATAGGCGGAATGCAGGAATCCCCAGTTAAAGGCCGCAAGCGCCAGAGCCAGCGGCCACGAGCGGGTGATCTTTTTCAGAAACGGGATGGCAAAGGCGCGAAACTGCATCTCCTCCGACACTGCCGGAAAGAATCCCGTGAAGAGCACCGCAACCCACGGAATGCGGGTGTTGAGCTGATTGGAAAAAGGAATATCCGCCGGCGCCCACGCGCCCAGATGGTTGGCAAGCAGGTAAAACACTGTTTGATAGGCAAAGAAGAAAAACGTCAGCGAGATGCCCACGATATTGGCCATCAGAAAGGAGCGGGTGCGCAACCCACGCCAGGTGAAATAGCGGCGAAAAGAGACAAAGCCAGGGAAGCTCTCCCGATACACAGGCTCTGAAGAGGCCACGAGCAGAAAGATGAGCACTCCAAGGCCGAGACCGCCCAGCAGAGCTTCAAAGACGTAGCTCGAAAGGAAGCTGGTGTATGAATCGGTGGTTGGATAGGAGAACTTCGCAAGCGGAAAGGAGTTCAGTTGACTGAGAAAAGCGAGCGCAGCGGCCACCAGCCCAAAGCCCAATGCCAGCCGCAACGGCGCGTCATGATCGCGAAGCTTGCGCACCAGAAGCACCAGCATCGCAATGCTCAAAAACACCCAGAAGACCTGATCGACAATTTGCGCAGCGATATTCCTGGAGCGCAGCTTCTGATAGCCTCGCAGCCAATCCTCAGGAATCTTCACAAATTCCTGATAGCCCGCAATCTGGTCGCCATCCACCCGAACAGCGACCCGAAGGCTGCCATTGCCAAGATTGACGCTCTTCTGCTTCCAGGTGAAAACATAGTCTGTGCGCGCGGGGCGCTTTCTCTGTTCGGCATCCACAAATTCCAGGTCGCTCAGATCGCGCTTCATCTCCTGGCTGAGGAAATGTTCGGCAATCGCTCGGGCCTGCGGCTGGGCCAGATTCGCGCCTCGGGCATCCTCGGGAATCTCGTGGTCGAAGCCGACGACCTTGCCTTCGGGCGTCACCTCGACGCGGAACTCTTCTTTCTGAAACGGCTTGAACCAGCGATGCGACCATCGCCACAGGTGCAGCGGCCCGCGCGCGAGCTGATCCATACGCTTCAGCCCTTGCGTTCGCTCGAGATAAAGCTTCGCCATGTCGTCGTAGCTGAAGACCGCAGCATGACGATAATTTTCCAGATGGAAGCCGCGCGCGGCCAGGAACTGCTGCGCGATCTGCCGCGAACTGCCGCGATCGACGCGAAACTGGATGGCCGCCTCCGGAAAGGCGTGCGAGAAATACTTCCATCCAATCAGGAATGAAGCGGCAGCCACGACAATGGCGATGGCGATGACGCGATACTGCTTTGACGTTAATCTGATTGGCATCTCGACCTCATCGCAGCCACTTGCCCATCACCCACGCGGCTGCGCCGTTAGCATAGTAGCGCTCTACCCGGTTAAGCCTGATGTAACCTCGTTTCTTGTAGAAGGCCTGTGCTCCCTGATTATCTTCTGCCGTCTCCAATGAAACAAGCTTTAAAGATTGCCTGTTCCCCCACGCCTCTGCGGCATCCATCAGCGCCGCTCCCACGCCGCGGCGACGCCATGGTTCTTTGACATCAATCGTGACAATGTGTAACGCTTCGCCCGCCACGCGTTGCGCCACGAGGAATCCGATGATTTCGCCGCTTTCCTCCGCCACCCATGTCTTGGAATGACGATGACGAATAAACGCCTGAAGTTCCTCGAGAGAATATGAAACTCCAGGCGGAAAGCACGAGGCATCGATTTCGTGGAGGGCGGCAAGGTCTGCCGGTTTGAAAGGGCGAAGGGTCATGGCGCTTTTCCGTTTGCCAGCGGCTACGATTATACAAAGCAATCTGTAGTTTATAGGCGCTGGGTGTGTTACTGAAAAAACTCTCTGAGAAGAGTCATGCTATTGAGGATTACAAATTATAGTGACGACTTCTTCTGTAGCGCCGGTGTCCCCACCGGCGTCTTTCGGCGCTGAGGACAGCGCCGCTACAGCAAATAGTGTCACTATAATTTGTAATCCCCTGTAAGTCCTTCACCTGCCATTTTGAGGGGTCGAAGGCGGCGAAAAATCCCCGCATTTGATTCTCGAAGTCCTGGAATTTTTCGCTGCGCCCAATATGACGGACGCGGAACTTTGATGGCTGGTCATTTGAGGATTTGCAGGTGGAAAGGAATCTGGGAGGTCGTGACAAGTTCTGGATGATCAGTGACAAACAATGGTCGCTCGCGGCGCTGCGGCGGCTTTTTCTTGTCTCTCTTCACTCGTCACTTTTCACTGATCACTTCCGCCTTGTGGCAATCGCTATGCCGAATGAGAACCGAAGATTTTCTTCAACAGCGACTTGGGCTTTTCAGCCGTCTTTTGAACCGGCAAACCCGAAAACAACTGATCCACTTCAGCCTCGGAAACCGGCTTGGCAGTGCGCCGCCAGTAGGAAAGCTCCTTGAGGGCAGTCCAGGCTTCCAGGCAATGCAGGCATTCCACCAGATGCCTTTCCACCGGCTCTTTGTCGTACCATCCTACCTGGCCGTCCAGAATGCGAATGAATTGTCTGACGTGCGGGCAGGCCTCAGTCCTTGCGGCTCGCAGTTCATAAAAGATGGCGAGCCACGCTGCAGGGCACATGCACGCGTCCTCTTCACGATTCAGCGCGCTGGAGTAGTTTGTCTTCAGTCGTTCCCAGCCCTTCTGAATGACCTCCG
>DATGKJ010000133.1:0-17001 GCA_035294685.1 Terriglobia bacterium
GCCTGCTACGGGAGCATGCACACTTCCTTTATGGGGGCGGAAGAACTGAATCTGCTTACGCAGGATAGCTTCAGAATAATGAAGGCGCTGGGCGTTGGATTCACCGATCTCGCCATGATGGATGACGTGCCAGGGTTCAGCCGAAGGCTGCCCCAGGCGCTTGCGGCCAGCCACGTTCGATACTTTCTGAACGGCTCCAACCTCTTTATCGGCGGCGGAACGAGCCTTGCGCCCGGGCGCGTTCCGTTTTACTGGGAAGGGCCGGATGGCAGCCGCGTGCTCACCTGGGTCAGCCAGGGAAAACTGGGTGGCTATACCGAAGGCTTGGCCGATTACTATCTGGCGCCCGCCGCGCGCGATTTTTATCAGCACGCCCTTTTCATTCCGAAAAGTCTTCAGGGCAGACCTCCGCTTGCGATCATGGAAGTTGGAGTGAAGAAGCTGCTCGCAAGGTATCAGAAGGCCGGCTACAAGTACGATGCGGTGCTGGTGATGTTTCTGCATGACTTTCTTCCTCCCTCTGTTGAAAAAAAGGATCTTCTTCCCATGGTTGAGCGGTGGAATGCTTCAGGCCGCGAGCCCCAAATCCGCGTGGCCATTCCCCGCGAATTCTTTCAGCACATGCTCTCGAAGTATGGCTCTGAGATTCCCACTTATCGCGGCGATTGGAGCGGGTTGTGGGCGGAGGTCAAGACGAATTCTCCCGGCATCAGCGCCATGGCGCGGAAGCTTCAGATGGAATTGAGAACCACGAGCCTCCTTTGGGGCAGCCTTTGGTTTCGTTCAGGCAGCGCCTTCCCCTCAGGCAATCTGCTGTTGGACTACCGGCAGCTTTGGAACTATGACGAGCATTCCGGAGCGGGCCAGGTGGGCTGGCCAGGGCTGATGACGGTTGATGAAACCAATCAGACCAATCAGGAATATGTGGATTACGTACGCAGCGGCCTGAAAGATCAGCAATTTTTAGCGCTGACGGGCATGCAGCCTAGGGAAAACGGCGCCGGAGCCATAACGGAACCTGGCACGTCAGCAATGTCATTCGGTTCGGAGCATCCTGCGCTGAAAGTATTTCAGCCCCTCAGTTGGGAAACGAATTCTGTCGTCCGTATTCCCGTTTCTCCCGCTTTGAAGGGAACTCAATGTGTGCAGCATGTCGGTTCTACTGAAATTCTTCCTGTCCAGTGGTCATCCATGGGCGGCGTTTTCGTGGCCAGCCTCACCCCCGCGGGCTTCACCGCGTTCCGATCTGCTCCGTGCCCTGATGCTGCCGCCGGGCTGAAAAATGGAGCAAGCTCAACCACGCTTCAAAATCGCTTCTATCGGCTGGAACTGCGGCCTGCGGATGGCGCCATCTGTCATCTGATTGACCGCGAAGCGGGGCGTGAAATCGTGAATCAGGCGGCGCCGGAGGCATTCAATCAACTGGTCCGGATTCAGGGGTTCTCCCGGGTGAAAATGCCACAAATCCGGATTTCCTTTCACACAACACGCGGCCCTGTTTACGATGCGCTGATCGTCGTTCGACCCGCATCGGTGGAACCGGTCACCGAGTATCGTCTCTATCACGCGGTGAAGCGGCTCGAAATTCGCAATGAGCTTGACCATTCACGGATGCCAGTTGGCACAGACTCAGGCAAGGCGCAAAATTACGAGTTTGCTTTTCCAGTGATGCCTCGTGCGGTCATCAGGTCGGTTCAGTATGAAGACGGTGATGGCCTGGTATCCTTGCCGCAGGATTATCTGCCGGGCGCGCGCATCGATGCGGCTGTTTCTCACGGGCTGGCCATTACCGCCGATCAGTTCCATTTTATCCTCGCTTCCGCCCAGGCCTTTTTCTGGAGCTTTCCCAGAAAGGGTTCCGAACCTTGGACTCTATGGAACAATGAAGTGCTTTCCACTGCATGGAGAAACGCCGATTCGGGTGAGACGCGCGACGTGGGCTATTATATTTTCCCGACGGTTGAGCCCGGCCTTCCTCAAAAGCAGTGGTTTATCTATTCCGTTACAACCTGGCAGGGAGACGCCGATCGAGGCCTGGCTTACCGCAAAATCTGGAATTCCATTTCGTCTCCCCTTGTGGCCATCAGCCGGGAAACAGGCGCCGGCCAGCGAACAGGGCTGAACTCCTCAGCGTTTAAAGTGGATAATCCAAACGTTATGATCCTTGCCGCCGCATCATCCCTCACCCGCCCCGGCGCGTTGGTGCTGCATTTGCAGGAAATCTCGGGACGTTCACAGAGAGTGGACTTGGAGTTACCTTCGGCTGGAATAAAGGCCACAGAGGTAGACCTTGCTGAAGCCCCTTTCGGCCGTGGCCGTTTGGCGGCAAAGGGCAGAGTCGTATCGCTGAAAATCGGCGCAAATGCCACGGTTTCAATCCTTCTCACGAAGCAGAAGGCAGATTAAGATTCGCTCCTGTATTCTGCTGCCCCTTACTCGCTTGCGACGAGTCGGGGGGCATCTTTTCCCCGTGGAGGCGAGGGTTCGCAAGAAAAAGGGCTCTACCATCTCTCTTGTCAGTTTGACACCTTCCGAAGCCCTCTGTTAACTTAAATTACGTTAAGATTTTCCAAGGGGTTTCTGTCAATAAGCAAGCAGTTTCAGAACGGTCTTGCCATCTTCCTGCTCGCGATCGGCTCCTTCGGTTGTGCCGTCAGCCGAACCCGGCACATTGCAAAATCTCAACTGCCGCCGCCACCCAAATCAGCCTCGGCAGCGCAACTCATCCAACAGCTTAATGCGCAAAGCGGGGCGGTTCGAAGCCTTACGGCTACGGTGGATATGGAACCGACGGCGGGCTCCATCTACTCCGGCGTCATCCAGCAATACCACGACGTCAAGGGATTCATTCTGGTCAAGAAACCGGATTTGATCCGCGTGGTGGGGCAGGCGCCAGTGGTGCGGACCGACATTTTTGACATGGCTTCCACCGGAAATGATTTCAGCCTTTACATTCCTTCCAAACAGAAATTTTACGTAGGCACGGCAGGCATGTTGAAACCCTCGAAGAATTCGCTGGAAAATCTTCGACCGCAGCACATTGTGGACGCCCTGCTGCTTCAACCGATCGACCCTTCAAAGGAGAGCTATTTTCTGGAGGAAGTGGAAAACGGCCCGGAACGGGACTACGTCATTACCGAGCTGGCCGCCTGCGCTCCGGGCCTTGTGAATCTGAAGCGGAAGGTCTGGTTCGACCGCTCGGATCTCGAAATCTCCCGCGTTCAGCTTTACGGCGCGGGGGGAGCGGAACTGGAAGATATTCATTATTCAAACTACCAGGATTTCGCCGACGTCCATTACCCCGCGAAAATCGTCATCAATCGCCCCGCGGAAGACTATTCGCTCGCCATTACGATTCTCCAGGCGAGGTTTAACCAGCCGATTCCCGACTCGAAGTTTACTCTGAAAAAGCCTGAGAACGCGCAATTGATCAACCTGAGCGCGGTCGGGCGGCCAGGAGAGCCGGATGGTCGGTAAGATGATTGTCGCCAACGTCCTGCATCGCCCCATCCGGACGATTGTCAGCATTCTGGCTGTGGCGATTGAGGTGGGCATGGTGTTGCTTGTGGTCGGCATGACTTCCGGTATGCTGAACGAATCCGCGAAGCGGGTGGAGGGAGTGGGGGCCGATATTATGGTGCAGCCTCCGGGCGCCTCCTTCTTTCTTGGCATCACGGCTGCGCCAATGCCGATCAAAATTGCCGACCGGCTGAAGGAAATTCCGCACGTGCAGGCTGTGGCTCCGGTGCTGCTGCAATTTAACACCACGAGCGGGCTGAACCTGGTTTATGGCATTGACATGAAGACCTTTGACGAGGTGAGCGGCGGCTTCGTCTATTTCGACGGTGGCCCGCTGAAAAATCCTTGGGATATTCTGGTGGATGACTGGTATGCGCGTTCCAATCATGTCAAGGTGGGAGAAACCCTGAACCTGCTGAGCCACGATTTCCACGTGGCCGGCATCGTGGAACACGGAAAGGGGGCGAGACTCTTTATTTCCATCGAAACTGCCCAGGAAATGACGGGCGCCCGCGACCGCGCCTCGATTTTCTTTGTGAAATGCACCGATCCAGGCTATACGCAGAGTGTTCTGAACGCCATCCGCAAGCTGATGCCCCGCTACCAGGTGCTCTCGGTAAAGGAATATATGTCGATGATGACATCGAACAGCCTGCCGGAGCTTACGGATTTTGTGAATACCATGATTGCCATCGCTGTCGGCATTGGCTTTCTGGTGATTTTTCTTTCCATGTACACCACCATCACCGAGCGCACGCGTGAAATCGGCATTCTGAAATCCCTGGGAGCCTCCAAAGTCTATATCATCAAGGCGATTCTGCAGGAGGCCGGATTGCTGGCCATCGGCGGCATTATTCTTGGCTTCATCGGGACGTTCCTGGTTCACCGGGCTATCAGCGCCTACTTTCCTACGCTTCCCGTTGACCTTACAATGGCATGGAGGGCTCGTGCCGCCGTGCTCGCCATCATCGGGAGTCTGGTCGGAGCGTTTTATCCGGCGCTGCGGGCGGCAAAACTCGATCCGATTGAGGCGCTGGGTTACGAATAGCGCAACTGTTCTAGGTTGCCGATTGTAACTTCTGGCCTCTCCTTTTTAGGTCGCGGGCCACGAATGATCCCGCGACCGCTGCACTGTGATGGAACCCATTATCACCACGCAAGATTTATGGAAAGTTTACCGCACGGGCAAAGTCGATACGCCCGCGCTGCGCGGCGTGACGCTCCAAATCCAGGAAGGCGAGTTTGTGGCTATCGTGGGGCCTTCCGGCTGCGGCAAGTCAACCCTTTTGCACCTTCTGGGCGGTTTAGCTTCACCCACCAGCGGCAAGATTTTCGTAGAGGGCAATGACTTTAGCAACATGACGGATAGCGAGCGCACGCGCTTCCGCCGTCATAAGATCGGTTTCGTATTTCAGCGCTTCAACCTGCTCCCCACGCTCACCGCCAAAGAGAATATCGAATTGGCTCAGCACATTCATGGCAACGGCTTTAATCCTCATCGTTTTCAGATGGTGGTGGAAATGCTGGGCATTGCCAAGCGGCTGAATCATCGTCCCTACGCACTTTCGGGCGGCGAGCAGCAACGAGTGGCGATTGCGCGCGCCGTAATCTGCGAGCCTAAGATTTTGCTGGCCGATGAGCCTACCGGAAATCTCGACAGTGAGAATTCCCAGACCGTCCTTAACATGATGCGAACGCTCAACCGCACTCTGCGCCAGACCCTCCTGATGATCACTCACAATCCGGAGGCGGCAGCCGTGGCGGATCGCATCATCCACATGCGGGATGGGCAGTTGATTGAGGATTGAATCTTCAGGCGTTTGCGATTATTTTAAGGCTAAGCCATGGCTGAAAGCACGGAGTTAAACGGACATTCCCTGCCTCAAACGCTCGCCCCGGAGGGGGTCAGCGCGGGCCGCGGTGTCTGGAGGAAGCTCGGGCTGATCACCTCTCGCTCTGTGTTTTGGACTTATCCGCGCGGCTCCTGGCAGTATGATGTGATCTGCGCCATGATCCTGGCTTTTATTTTCCTCACCCCTGCCTCCTGGTTCCACGATCGTCCCACGCTAGGCCTTACAAACCTCCGGCATTCCCAGGGCGTTATTGAGGTAGGCCGCGCCAAGGATGGCTGGCACTATCTCGTGGACGCCCGCCTGGTTGCGTCCAAGGCCCCCCGCAAACCGGAAGACGCAATCCGCGAAATCCTTCAGCAACGCCTGCACAAACCTGTCACTCTCAAATCGATGGACGAACTCCGTAATCAGAACAACGTGGTCCTCGGCTACACGGTGGTCCTGACTCAGTAGATCAGAGGTCGCCGCGGTTCCTGAGTCTGCGACGGTCAAAGCCTCCCTGGACCCAAGCCGGAGAAAACCCGAGCGTTGTCATCTGAAATGAGAGGCACTACACTAGATAAGAACGAAGAAAGGTCAGGACATTGAGACGAGTCGGGATTCGAGTTCACATCTTCTTAGCGTTTGCCTTGCTTTTTGTTCCCGGCATCATCATGAATGTTTGCGCAACCCCCCGCAGCGCTCAGCCGGCAAGCCTCACTGAAAACCAACTCCTTTCTCACATGGATGAGGTTGCCCGGACGGTAAAGACCGTTTCAGCGCGCCTTGAATACACCACCGTGACGGTCCTGGTGAATGACCGCTCCACGCAAAACGGCCAGATATTCTACCGCAAAGGGAAGAGACCTGAAGTTCTGGTAAAGTTTACAGCGCCCGAGCCCAAGGAAATTCTCTTCAAAAAGAATCGGGCTGAAATTTATTATCCCAAAATTAATCAGATTCAGGAATACGATCTGGAGCGGCGACGCGACGTGCTTCAGCAATTTCTGTTGCTCGGTTTTGGCACGGAAAGCTCAAAGCTTGAAGAGTCTTATCATATCCGCTATCTGGGCGAGCAGAAACTGGGCGACCAGGTCTTTCCAGCGCTGGAACTCACTCCCATCCAGAAGGATATTGCCGCTCAATTGAGCAAGGTGGAATTGTGGATCAGCCCGGAATCATGGCTCCCCGTCCAGCAGCAGTTCTTTGAGCCGAGCGGAGATTATCTGATCGCCCGCTACAGCAACATGAAGATCAACCGTGAACTGGGACCTTCGATTTTTAAGATTCATCCCAAACCCGGCGCCGAGCGGATGAAAATGAACTGAAAAGCGTTGATAAGGGGCCAGTTGCGGGCGGAACAGCGCTTTCGGGAATCGCACAGCATGACGCTCGATTTCCGCAAGCGCTGGAGGTTCTTATTCCACACAATCCAAAGCACTTATACTCATTTCAAGAGGCCTTTTTCCCCATTCGCAACGATCAAGTTGCCAGCCACTAGGGAAAGCATTAGTTTGAAACTTGAATCGTTCAATCGGTCATGGGCAGCGGCGCCAGTATGTTGTTGAATATCCTGACCATTTTCATGATAATCGACTGCCATGAATAAAGTCGCCGTCCGGCGCAAAATCCGGCTTTTCTCCTTGCGTCTTCGTGAATTGCGAATGATTGCGAAGGGACTTCTCTCCACCCGTCATCCCATCGACGTTCATCTCATTCCGATCCGACGCTGCAACCTCTCATGCGCCTACTGCAATGAGTACGATGATTTCTCAAAGCCGGTGCCGCTGGCCGAGTTACAGAAGCGGGTCCATCATCTGGCCGATTTGGGAACCACGATCATCACGATCAGCGGCGGAGAACCCCTTTTGCATCCCGACCTCGATGAGGTCATCCGCACGATCCGCCGCCGCGGCATCATCGCCGGGCTGATTACCAATGGATATCTGCTGGTTCCCGAGAGGATCAAACGGTTGAATCGCGCGGGCCTGGACCATCTTCAGATCAGCATTGATAATGTGACGCCGGATGACGTTTCCAAGAAAAGCCTCAAGGTGCTCGACCAGAAGCTTCGGCTCCTCGCGCAATATGCAGAATTTCATGTGAATATCAATTCAGTGTTGGGGAGCGCGGTTCGGAATCCGGAAGACGCCATTACGGTGGCCCGTCGCGCGCGGGAGTTGGGCTTCAGCACCACCGTCGGCATTATTCACGATCATTCCGGCCAACTGCTGCCGTTAAGCTCGCAACAGCAGAAGATTTTCGATGAGGTCGCCGCGATGAGCAAGCGCTCCTATTCGCGGTTCTACGAGTTTTTCCAGAGAAACATTGCGCAGGGGCGCGAGAACACCTGGCGATGCCGGGCGGGCAGCCGCTATCTCTATATCTGTGAGAATGGCCTGGTGCATTATTGCTCACAACAGCGCGGCTACCCTGCCATTCCTCTGGAACAATACACGCGAGCGCATCTTGAGCGCGAATATCTCACCCAAAAATCCTGCGCTCCGCGCTGCACCATTTCCTGCGTGCAAACGATAGCCCTTTTCGATAATTGGCGGCATCCACAGATTCGCAAGGCCGTCGATTCCCCCTCAACCTCCCCCGCGCAGCTTGAATCCCAGTTTGCCGGCAAAAACTAGCGCCGCATTCGCATACCGGAGGTCGTCCCTGATTACGCCTGGGTAGGGGTGTGCCGCCGGGAGCGCCTGCCTTCCGGCTGTCGGAAATACTCCAGCAGGCGAAAGAATTTTAGCGAACGCCGAACGTCTTCCTGAATCTGGAGCCTCAGCATGGCGGGATTCTGGAATTTGATTTCGTCCCGCAGGCGATGCAGGTATTCGATTTCCATCTCAGTTTCCTGAACGTCGCCCTCGAAGTTCAGCAGGTGCGTCTCGATGGTAAGCCGGTGATTCCCAAACGTTGGGCTATAGCCCACGTTGGTGACTGAATTGCGCCACTCGTCTCCCAGCCGCGTGCGCGTCACATAGACGCCCACCATCGGCCATTGAGTCTCGTTCGGATTCAGATTCAAGGTAGGAACGGCATGGCGACGGCCAATGCCCCGGCCTGAAACAATCAGGCCGGAATTTGAGAAGGGCCGGCCCAGGAGCCGACCCACCATATGAACGCGGCCCTCCGAGAGCAATTGCCGAATGCGGGTGCTTGAAACGGCCTGTCCGCGCACCTCCAGGATGGGTAAAATCTCAAGGCAGAACTTTCCCTCCCGGCTCAGCCTGTTGAGCAGGCTCACATCGCCGGCCTGCCGATAGCCGAAGCGAAAATTTGGACCTACGCAGAGAAAGTTGGCGCGCAGTCGCGCTATTAGAATCCGCTCGACAAAATCGAGCGGCGAAAGATGAGCCAATTCGCGGGTGAACGGCAGCACAATCAACAGGTCAATTCCCAGTTGTTCAATTCGCTGGGCCCGTGTTGGGAGCGAGGTGAGAATCCTTGGCGCGCGATCGGGCGCAAGGACCTGGATTGGGTGAGGCTCAAATGTGACGGCGGCAGCGACGGATCCCAGTTCACGCGCGCGCTGCGCGGTTCGGCGCAACAACGCTTGATGGGCCAGGTGGACGCCGTCAAAGTTGCCGATGGTGACGGCGCTTCCCTGGGAGGGCGGAACGAAATGATTGAGGTCGTGAATGGTCTCCATGGTGAAAAACGGTCGCCGACCGCGCGTCACCCAGAGTCTTCCGGAAGCTCGATCTTCAGCCCGTCGTAGGCCAGGCGGACGTGGGGCGGCAGCGCGGAGTTCGTCGCTTCATGGCTCAATTCGTGGGCGATGTGCGTGAAGAAGGCGCGGCGAGGCCTAAGCCGGTTGACAATCTCGAGTGACTGTTCCACCGTCGAGTGCGTCGGGTGGGGATTGTGGCGCAACGCATCCAGAATCAGCACGTCGAGCCCCTCAAGCATTTCCATGGTCGATTCCGGAATCGTGCTGAAATCCGTAATGTAGGCTGTACGGTGAAAGCGGAAGCCCAGCACCGGCAGATCGCCGTGCAGCACGGGCAGGGGAATCATGCGCATTCCCCACAAATCAAACGGTCCGTCGATAACGTGCGGATCAAGCCGCGGGATTCCGCCAGCCGCGTAGTCGCCCCTGAAAATGTAGGTGAAAATGCGGCGAATATCCTCCATGGAACGGCTGTCGGCGTAAATGGGGATGGCATGCTTCTGGCGAAGATTGAACACTCGCACGTCGTCCAGCCCGAAAACATGGTCCGCGTGCGTGTGCGTGAAAACGACGGCGTCCAGCCGCTCGATTCGCTCGCGCAAGCCTTGCTGGCGAAAGTCGGGCGTCGTATCAACGACTACGACGTGGCCATCAAATTCCAGCACGATCGACGACCGCGTTCGATAGTCGTGAGGGTCAGTGGAGAAGCACGTGGAACAATGACAGCCGAGCGTGGGGATTCCGGTTGAGGTACCCGTGCCCAGGAACGTCAATTTCATCGTCGCTTGGCCGTGGCCTGTTTCTGGAGTTCAACAAACCGCGTGTGCAGTTCAAAAAGAATATCGTCCAGCAGTTTGCGTTCAGAGGGGGTAAGGTTTCCCTTGGTTTTGTCCTGAATAACGTCCAGGAGATCAATCATCGTGCGGGCGCTTTGCAAATCAACAGGGATTGGTTCGCCGGTCGGCCCTGCGCCCAGACCCAGATGGAGCAAAGCGCTGTTGGCGAGAAATTCCACCAGCATGGCAAACCCTTCGTCCAGTCGATCTTCCCTGGCATCGCGAGTCGGCTCGGGAGCGGAGCGCGGCTTTTCAGCCTCTTGCGACCGCTTTTCATCCACAACTGGCGCGCCCTCGCGCCGCGTTCCTTCCGCTGTAAAGGTGCGCCGATCGACAACCTTGAAACCGGATTCTTCGCGCGTCTCCTCAGCCATACCTTACCTCAGCCAGTCCAGACTCCCTGGGGCATTTTTCAAGTCTATCGGTCAAAACCGATGATTTTCAGTCTAACAAATAAAGACGAAAGACAACAAGCGCGGGAAAATCGGCATGGCCGCGCCGCAAGCTCTATTGAACGCGGCCCGGAGGATTGCTGCCAGGAGGGGGGGCGGGAGGCGTCATTAGACCGAGGCCTTGCAGGAGGAAAACGGTGCGCTGCGCAGCCCCGCGCCAGATGAGTTGGCAGCCGTCACCCTGACAGTTCTGGACGTAAACGTCGCCCCCCGAGTACTCCAGGCTACAGTTCCGAAAGGTGCAGTTGATAAAAACGCCTTCGTCCAGCACCAGATGTTGGTTCTCAAACGTCTTGCCCTCGTATCGGTTCATGACGAACTAGGGTATCATTCCAATCGATTCAATTGCAATCGTGCTGACAGGGCGCTCCATCACGATTCATTTCTTGCATCGCGAGTTTGATAGGTTGCTGAAAAACGATTCTGATGGCGGCCATTCCAGGCCCTTCGCTGGTACAACAGAACCGATCCCATTTTGCATCAGTAGCCGACCAGCGCAAGGGATTCTTCAACCACCTCGTAAACATATTGCAACTCATCGCAGGTGATGGCGTAAGGCGGCAGGATATAGACCACATTTCCCAGCGGGCGCAGAAGGACGCCCTTCTGGAGATAGAAGTCATAGAGCCGGGGTTTCAGAGCGGAAAGATAGCCTGGGTCCTCAGCGCGCAACTCGAGCGCAGCCACCGTCCCGATCATGCGGGCATCGCCGACGGCCGGATGATCTTTCAGCCGCGCCAGGTGTTCCCGATGCGCCTGCTCAATCGCGGCAATGCGCTCGAAAACCGGCTCGGCGCGGAAAACCTCAAGGTTCGCCACGGCGGCAGCGCAGGCAAGGGGATTGCCTGTATAAGAATGGCCGTGGAAAAATGTGCGATGGCGGTCTGGCGCGCAAAAAGCCTCAAAGACGCGCGCGGTCGCCAGAGTGGCTCCCAGCGGCAGAAATCCGCCGGTGAGTCCCTTGGAAAGGCACATCAGGTCAGGCTCAACCCCCGCAATTTCGCAGGCGAACATGCGGCCACAGCGCCCAAAGCCGGTGAGCACTTCATCCGCAATCAGCAGCACGTCGTAACGCCGCGTGATCTCCCGAACCCGCTGCAGGAATTCCACGGGATGAATAATCATGCCCCCTGCGCCTTGCAACAGCGGCTCAACGATGACGGCGGCGACCTCTCCCGAATGCCTTTCGAGAAGCTGTTCGAGGCTCTCGGCGCAATCGATGGAACAGGCGTCCCGCCTTTTTCCCACCGGGCAGCGAAAGCAATAGGCGGAATGCGCGCGCAGGACGGGAAACAAAAGCTCCCGAAACGCCGCCGTGAAGCTCGACTCAGCGCTTACCGACATGGCCCCCACCGTATCGCCGTGGTAAGCATGCTCCAGCGCGATGATGCGCCTCTTCTGGGGTTGGCCCCGGTTTTGCCAGAACTGGACCGCCATTTTCAGCGCCGCTTCGACGGCGGTAGAGCCGTCGTCAGAGAAGAAAAGGTGCGTCAGAGAGGAAGGCAGCGCTTCGCGCAGCCGCGCTGCAAGCTCCTCGGCTTTGTCGTGCGTGAAACCGGCGTAGATTACCTGTTCGAGCTTTCGCGCCTGCTCCGCAATCGCTGCCGCAATCCGGGGGTGAGCGTGGCCATGAAGCGTGACCCACCAGGAGGAAATCGCGTCGATGAACCGCCGGCCGTCCTCGGCGTAAAGGTAAGCGCCTTCGGCGCGCCGGATAGGAACGGGCGCCGGATCAAGCGTGGGATGCGTGTAGGGATGCCAGATGGAAACGGAATTTTTCAAACCGGATCTCATTCTGCCACAAATTATCGTCAAAGCTTTTTACTGTAGCGGCGCTGTCCTCAGCGCCGAGATCGTCGGCGGGGATACCAGCGCTACAGCAAGGCGGTGAGTCATCGAAAGTAGTCCTTGTTGAAATAAGATTCAAAGACCTTGAGCAGGGCGGCGCGATTGAAGGTTTGAAGCGCCGGAACGTGGCCGATGACCGGCGTTTGGCCGTAATGCTCAATGGCCCGCCGATTCTCAATATTTTCCGGCCCGAGCATCACCACGCCGCGAATTTCTGCGCCGGCGCCGCGAAGGGCTGCAAGAGTCAGCAGCGTGTGATTGATGGTTCCGAGCGCCGTTCGCGAGGCCACAACGACGGGAAAAGCCAAATGACGGATTAAATCCAAAATCGTTTCTTTTTCGTTGATCGGCACCAGAACGCCGCCCGCGCCTTCAGCAATCACCGGGCGGGTGAATTCGCCGTCCGGCATCGAAATTCGGTTAAGATCGATCCGTATTCCAGCTTCCCGCGCCGCAAGATGCGGCGAAACCGGAGGATCAAAACAATAGCATTCCGGCAATGTCCTTTCTTCCGGAATTTCAGCCCACTGGATCACGGAGCGCCGATCAGTCCCTTCGCGGGCGCCCGTCTGAATCGGCTTCCAGTAAATCGCGTCCAGGGCTACGGTGAGCAGCGCCGAAAGCATGGTCTTCCCCACGTTGGTATCCGTGCCGGTAATGAACAGATTCGTTTTCATATCGGGATCTCTGGCAACGCCAGCTTCCACTACACTTTTTATATTTCAAAATATGAGGGATCAGGTTAACATAATCTTAGGGTTCGTTCCTTAAAAATTGCGTTGATTGTCCTTCTGCCAAGCCTTCGCGCCTTGAAGTTTTAAACCCCTGCCCAAAACATGCTCTGTTGATTCTAAAGGCTAGTTAGGGTTCGTTGGGAAAAATTTCAATCTCCGCCCACCCTCCAACACCTGAAAATCACGCCTTTCAGCACAAAGCCTGCGCATCCATCAACACTTCCCGTTCTTTCCGTAGTGGAAGGCCACACGCTTCCCCCATGACACACACCTCCCAGCGGATGGGAGGTGTGTGTCACCGAAACAAAGCCCGACCCATTCACCTGGCTAGTCTACGATCTTAGCCTATCCATGTCAAGGTGCAGGAACACGGTGAGAGGCGTCGTGATGGGTTACAGAAGAGCCTCGAAACCTGTCATTCTGGAGGGGCTGAAGGCGCCGAAGAATCCCTGTATTTGTTCAATTCTGCAAAGCGCCGGGATGCTTCGCGGACTCATCTGAGTCGAAATGCCGGGATTCTTCGCCTCACTGCGTTCCGCTCAGAATGACAGCGGTCGCGCGGGCCTGAAAAAGCAGGTCCGCGCTACTGGCTGGCCCTACATCAGTTCAAACCCGCCGGATTTTTCAAAGGCGCGCGCCACTTGAAGCAGCCGGGCTTCGTCGAAGTGCCTGGCCAGCATCTGCATGCCTACGGGCAGGTGCGGTTCGGTTCGCGTCAGGCCGCACGGCACGGAGATGCCGGGGATTCCCGCCAGGCTGGCCGTCACGGTATAGATATCCGCCAGGTACATCTGCAATGGATCGTCCACTTTCTCGCCCAGCTTGAAAGGAGGGATGGGCGAAGTGGGCGTCACGATGATATCCACTTCATCAAACGCTTCCAGAAAATCGCGCGCAATCAGCGACCGCACCTGCTGCGCCTTGCGGTAATAGGCCTCGTAGTAGCCCGAACTCAGCGCGTAGGTTCCCAGCATAATCCGCCGCTTCACTTCCGCTCCAAAGCCTGCGTCGCGCGTTTTCTTGTACATCGCACGAAGGCCATCATGGCCTGACGCCCGCAGGCCGTAACGGACGCCATCATAGCGCGCCAGGTTTGAGCTGGCTTCGGCGGTGCAGATGATGTAGTAGCACGCAATGGCGTACTCGGTGTGCGGCAGGCTGATGGAAGCGATTTTGCAGCCGAGCTTCGCCAGACAGTCGATGCCTTTTTGAATGTTGTCGCCAATCTCCGGGCTAAGTCCGTTGAAATATTCCTGGGGCACGCCGACGGTGATTCCGCGAACGTCGTCATCCAGCGTCGCTTCATAGTCCGAGACGGGGATATCTGCCGTGGTGGAATCCGCCGGATCACAACCGGCAATCACTTTCAGCGCGCGCGCCACATCGCGCACGCTGCGGCCAAACGGCCCGATGTGATCGAGCGATGAGGCAAAAGCCACCAGGCCGTAGCGCGACACTCGCCCATAAGTGCCCATCATGCCGGCAATGCCGCAGAAAGCCGCCGGCTGGCGGATGGAACCGCCGGTATCGGAACCGAGCGCCACCGTGGCCAGTTGGGCCGCTACCGCAGCCGCCGAGCCGCCGCTTGAGCCGCCCGGCACGCGATCTGGATTGCGAGGATTGCGGGTAGGGAAATAGGCCGAGTTTTCTGTGGAAGAACCCATGGCAAACTCGTCGCAGTTGGTCTTGCCCAGGATCACGGCTCCGGCCGCCTCAAGCCGCGCGACGGCGGTTGAATCGTAAGGCGGAATGTAGTTCTCCAGAATCTTTGAGGCGCAGGTGGTGCGGACGCCGCGCGTCACGATGGCATCCTTGACGGCCACGGGCACGCCCGCCAGGATGGGAAGCGGCTTTCCCTCAGCCACGAGCCGGTCCACCTTCCGGGCCTGCTCCAGGGCGCGCTCCTCGCTCAGCGTGAGATAGGCGCGCACCTCGGGGTCTTTCTGCCTGATGCGGTTCAGGTGCTCGCGGCAAACTTCCTCCGCCGAAGCTTTTTTGTTTTTCAATGCCTCGCGGATTTCATCCGCGGTCAGCGCCGTAAGATCCATAGGAAAGTTTCACCGTTCATGCGGCATTTCATGAGTTCGCTCACGTATTTTGCCGTCCCCCCTCACCCGCCCCGACAAGTTGGGGCGCCCTCTCCCCGCTTGCGGGGAGAGGGCAAGGAATAGAGAGCTTGTTACCCTCTCCTCAGCGGGGAGGGGCCGGGGTGAGGGATGGCGAAAAGGGCGGTGTGAATACGTCACTGCAATTGCGAATAGCCGTACTTGGTAAAAATATGTGAGAGGGTGAAAATGCTTCGCAGTGCGCCGCCTTCTACTCTCTCTCAATCACGCTTGGCACTTTGAAGTGGCCCGCGCCTGCTTCCGGAGCGTTGGCGAGCGCAACTTCCTGGGGCAACGATTCGTGGATGCGATCCGGCCGCAGGGGCAGGCTCGCGCCGCCCGGAGCAATCACCTGAGCCATGGGCTCAACCTGGGTTGTGTCCAGTTGATTGAGCTTCTGCATGTAGCCCAGAATGGCGTCGAGTTGCGGCTGGAATTTCCTGATTTCCTCATCCGTCAAATCCAGGTGCGCCAATTCCGCCACGTAGCGAACGTCTTTCTCAGTCAGAGACATCCATTCACTCTCTTTCCATTGCGCGAGAAGTATTTGACAAATGAGCGCTCGACGATCCGGGCCATTTCGGGATCGAGCTTCGCTTCGCTTTGCAAGCTGCGAAACTCGCCCGCTTCCTCAGTAAGAAGCGCCGGGGCGCCATCGACTGCTTCAGACGAACCGACAGGCGCGAGCGGCTCCGGCTGATGGCGGATGCGCACTTTTCTGACCACCGGCATGCCCATCAGGTGATTGATTTGCGCGCTGATTTCCGCCGACATTTGCCGCAACTGAGCAGCCCAGGAAGAAGAATAACACGCAAGCGTCAGCACGCCTTCAGAAAAGGCTACGGGCCGCGACTGTTGCGCGATCCATTTCCCTGCAATCCGGGGCCAGAGGACGGACAGGACCTCTACCAGCGGCATCCTTCCACCCAGCGCCTGCTTTTTAAAAACCTTCGGGAGAATGCTTCCAATTTCTTCCATCGAGAGCCTCACTCAAATGGAAAAGAGTTTAGCACATTGCGGGCTGTGTGGGGCAGCGATGCGCCATC
This sequence comes from Terriglobia bacterium, assembly GCA_035294685.1. Classification (GTDB taxonomy): domain Bacteria; phylum Acidobacteriota; class Terriglobia; order UBA7540; family UBA7540; genus RH2-MAG17b. The sequence continues at coordinate 16,049 of DATGKJ010000133.1, forward strand.
CCCGCAAATCGCGGATATCCGCTCTGTGAGGAGTTTGTAGCGTAGAAGAATCTGAAAGGCGGTGACCAGTGGAGAGTGATGAGTGACGAGCAAAGAATCGCTTCCGGCGCCTTGGCTGGTTTTGTCACTCGTCACTTTTCACTCCCATGATGATTCCTCATCGCCTGCGCCTCCTCGGAATGACAGACTGCAAGGTTTTTTCCTTAGGGCGTTTCGTGCTGTGTCTCGGCCAGGAGCTTACGGCAGAGGCGCACCAGGCGAGCATGAGGAATTTCCTGGTTGGAAGAAAGCATGACCAGTTCTCCCACACGAAAACTGCTGTAGTACCAGCGCGCCAGCAGGCTCAGATGTTCCCAGAGAGGAATGCGCACTCCTTCGCGAGCAGGCTCTGTCAAGGCTCCGATGCCGGAAGAAGGCTTTTCAGCAAGATCGGCCAGAAGTTCGGCGATCTGCTCATCAAGAGGCTTCGGCGAAGACACATTTTCCTCCAGCGGAAGCGTTGAAGGTCCGCGCAGTTCGCCTCGAACAATCCGAAAAAACGTGATGCTCTTTTCGCCGCCCGGCAGAATCATCACCGCATGCAATTGCCCGATTTCTCTCACCAGATCGGGTTTGAGCCGCTGCGCTTCGTTGGCTTTTTCAAGTCTCCGATGGGCGCGAGCGGCTTGCTCAAATTCGAGGGCTTCCGAAGCCTGGTTGCGCTCGGCCTCAAGTTCCCGAGCCAGCGTCTCACCCTCCGAATTCAGGAAGCCGATCACGCGCGCAAGCTCGCGCTGATACTCTTCGTCCGTACAACCCTTGAAGCAGGGCGCCAGGCACATATGCATTTGTGAGTAAATACAGCCAGGGTGCGAAGGGTCAGGATCGAGGTCTGGCACGCACCGACGGATTTTAAAAAGATCCAGAAACTCCCCTGTGAAGCGCTCTGCAACCGCGCGGGAGGGAAAAGGGCC
>DATGKJ010000134.1:0-9044 GCA_035294685.1 Terriglobia bacterium
CGCCAAAACAGTCGTCAAGTTTCGACTGGCAAAGTCTTTTAAAGACGCAGTGGTTCCACCCAAGAAAAAATAGTCCCCAACACGCGGCGGGCAGGTTGTTGCCCGCCGCACCCTACAACGGAACTTAGCCTGTCATTCTGACGCCGAGTGCAACGAGGCGGAAGAATCTCTGTGTTTCAAACTCCGCGAGGAATCTCGACAGCAGTGATGAGTGAAAAGTGACGAGTGGCGAGCAAAAGCAACCCGGACTTCTGGATTGATTTTGCTCATCACGAACCGCACGTCAATCATCACTGGTTTTTTGCGGCGCTTCGGAATGAGCGTTGTAGCTGGGAGGTCAGGCCACGGGCGCGTAAGCCGGGTCTCGATCGATGAAAACGCGTCGCCAGATTTCGAGATTCATCAATCGCCAGATGCGCTCGTAATGGTCGCGCGCCCCGGCGCGGTGTTCGGCCAGCAGTTTGCGCAGCGCCTCAGGCTTGAAGAGTCCCCATTCGAGGCTTCGCGGCTCCAGCAACAGCTTTTCAACGGCCTCCAGTTGCGATCCCGCCAGCCACCCGCGCAGCGGCGTGGGGAATCCCATCTTTTTGCGGTAAATAATGGACTGCGGCAGCAGCCCCTTGGCAGCCTCTTTGAGAATAAATTTCCCAGCCAGCTTGCGCGTGGAATAGGAAGCGGGAATACTCGCTGTAAATTCCACCAGAACGTGATCGAGGAACGGCACTCGGCTCTCGATGGAAGCGGCCATACTCATGTTGTCTTGTTTCATGAGCAGCTCGACAAGATAGGTTTTAATATCCGTATAAAGCAGGCGATGGAGCAGATCGCCCGAGGATCGCTCCCAATAAGCCAGTGAATTGCGATAAGCCGCGCTGGGCGCAAGCCCCAGACCATCCGCCAACAATTCCTGCTGCGCCTGTTCGGTAAACGCCGAGTAGAAATTATCAAAGTAGAATGAAGGCCAGGAGGCGCCGTCGCGAGTCAAAAACGTGTGCCGCAGCCGCCGCTGGAAGGCCAGCGGCATCCACGGAGCCTCATCAAGACGATGGCGGACGAAGCCGCGCATCCCCGCCGGCATAAGACCGCGATAGATGCGGTCAAGTCGCGCATTCCATAATGTCCAGGCGTATCGCGTGTATCCTGCGAGCGTTTCATCGCTTCCCTCGCCCGTCAGCACCACCGTCACCCGCTCCCGCGCCAGCCGGGCGACGAAATAAAGCGACACGCTGGAAGGCCAGACGATCGGCTCATCCTCATGCCAGATGAGCCTGGGCAGCGCTTCCATGAAATCCTTCCAGGCGACGCGCACCTCGTGGTGCACGGAACCGAGATGGTCGGCCACGGCCTGGGCAAAAGGAAGCTCGCTATAAGCCGCCTCAGCGTAGCCCACCGAAAAAGTTTCGATGGGAGAGCGCCGCAGTTTGGTGGTGAGCGCGGCGACCACGCTCGAATCCAGCCCCCCGCTCAGAAAAACCCCGAGCGGCACATCGCTCATCAGGTGACTGGAAACCGCCTGTTCCAGCATCTGGCGATAGTTTTCAACGTAGTATCTGCGCGGCTTGTGATCTTCGTCGGGAGGAATCGACAGGTCCCAGTAGCGCTCAATGTGAGCCTGCCCGATTTCATCCAGCTCCAGCGTATGACCGGGCATGAGCTTGCGAACGCCGCGGAAGAACGTCTCCTCGCCGGCAATGTAGCCGAAGGCCAAGTATTCCGGCAGAACGGAGCGATTAAATTCGGCCTTCAAAGACGGATGCGCCAGCAGGGCCTTGATTTCCGAGCCGAAGAGAAACCGCTCCGGGCTGAGATGGTAGTAAAACGGCTTGATGCCCAACCGGTCGCGGGCGCAGAAGAGACGCCGCGAGCGCGCATCCCATATGGCAAAGGCAAACATGCCTCGCAGATGCTGGACACACTCGCGGCCATACTCTTCATAGAGGTGAAGAATGGTTTCGGTGTCGCTGCGGGTTCGATAGCGGTGACCGCGAGATTCAAGGTGGGGTCGCAATTCCTGGTGATTGTAAATCTCGCCGTTGAAAACGATCCATACCGTGCCGTCTTCATTGCACATGGGCTGATGGCCGGCGGCAAGGTCAATAATGCTCAAGCGGCGCATCGCCAGACCAACGTTTTCAGCGATATAAAATCCGGCATCGTCCGGGCCTCGATGCACAATGCGGGCATTCATCGCTTCAAGCACATCGCGATCCACCGGTTGGGAACGATCAAAATTGAATACGCCGCAAATTCCGCACATAGATTCTGTAGGATGATTCATGAGGCCTGCAAATTACCGTGACAACATGCTCGGTAGCGGCGTTGTCCGCGGCGCTGAAAAATCGCCGGTGGGGACACCGGCGCTACAGCAAAGGCTGACGCTGTAATTTGCAGTCATCAATAAGACCAGCGCAAATTTTCGCTCTTGCACTCCACCACAGCTTCAGGGTCTGAGCAAGCAACCTCCTGAACCGAGCCGCGCAGGGTCAACTCACAGTATTCTATCCAGCGATCGCTGGTCATCACGGGTCGCCCGTTAATTTCCAGAAAGCTTCCGCCGCAGATCGCAACATGCAATCTGCTTTTGATTTTTTCCGTTCCAAGATAGAGAAATCGCGCATCGCTCCTCCAGGGCGACAGCTCCCAGGAGCCGCCATTTTCCGAAAACACGAAGAAATGTTCACCCACCGCGCTTTCATAATGGTAGCCCTTTACCCCGAAGTCCGTCTCTTGCAGTTGAGCAAAACGTCCAGATTGCGTGGCAGCGCCTTCGACGGTCTGGATGATCACGGCCAACTCAGCGGGCAGCGCGCTGCAAGTTGCAAAATAAACCATGGGCGCCGGCTGCTCGACGCCGTAAGCAGGCGAATAGCGGCTGCGTCGCACCTCTTGAGACCAACTGTGTCCTGCAGCAGCCATGATGGAAACGCCGCGCATCTCAACGGCAACGCCCTCGCGGCCCGAGGCAGGGAACATGGTGAATCCTGGAGGGGTATAGGATGGAACGAGATAGGGAGCAAAATGCCAGAAAATTTCAAGCAGATGCTCGCCCACGCCTTCGGCCACATCGCGCACCAGCCAGAAGTACGGCTTCAGATGGAAAATCCAGCGCCGGTGCATAACCGGCTCGGGAAGACGACCGTAGCCATCATGATTGGCGACAAGGAGGTCAAAATCCTTCGTGGTTACCCAGCGCTCCACTTGCGCTCGCGGCAACGACTGCCACGCAAAAGGCCCTATCGGCTCCGCCTGGCTGAGCCCGTCCACTTGCAGCGTATTATGAGCGGCTGTGCCGCGAAAGGCATCACGCTCCGATCCGGCGGAAATATACCGATAAGTTCCCGCATCCACCAGATATTCCTGGCCATCGATTGAAAGTTGAACGCTTAGCGCATCGGCATGCCCGTGACCTGAATTACCCGTGCCCTGTGAACCTGCGTCCAGAACCATTTGCTGGACGGTCACCGCGCGGGAGGGGGCGTTCCCATAACGGGCACGCGGCGGGGCCTTTGCGCCTGCAAGCCTCAGCGCCGGCTGGCAATCTGCCAGGACGTAGAAGCCGCTGGCCGGGAAACCGATGGAAGCGGCGGAACAGGTGACGTTTGGCAGAGAATCAAATTGCTGCGCAGCCTCAGACCCCAGAAGCCAGAGAGTCTCTTCCTTAAAGCCGCCCGATGCAGCCTTCAAATCCTCTCGGTGGTAGAGCGCCGCCCCGGTTGAGAGCGGATCCCGCAGATGCTCCGAGCGGTTGCGGCGCGGATTGTAAACCCGGCCTCCGTCGTCATCGCCAAAACGTGGCGCCACACCTGCCTGAGATAGGCCCGCCAGCAGTTCAAGCATTTTTTGAAGAGTCTGATCAAAATCCGGCGGAATTGCGATATCGTTGCGGGCGGCCAGAATGCGCGTATGAAGAAAGAAATCGAGCGCGTAAACGTGGTAGTAGATAGACTGCTCGAAGTGCATCCCGTCTGCCTGCACTTGCTTCTCAGCTTGCTCCAGAATCAGGTTCCAGCCCAGCGATTGCCATCGCGGAGCTGAGCGAAGCTGCGGGAAGAGAGTTCCGATAAAAAACAGCGCAACAGCTTCACCCAGCAGGTGTGTATTGGGAGAGGAATAGACGGAAAGGTAGCGTTCAATATGCCGCGCATTGAGGGCGAGTCCCCGGGCGAGATCATACTGAAAGCTCTTCGGCGCGGTCGGACAGGGCGCAAGAAGATGGCCGACCCAGATCCATGCCAGGCTGCGGAACGCCGCCTCCAGGCTGCTGGCCCAGTTGATGCCCACAGGGTAGGGATTCTCCTGATGCCAATGCCGCCACTGGTGGAGGAGTTCTTTCAGAAAACGCTCATCCGCTGTGAAGTGATAGGCTTTGGCGAGCGCCACGAAGTGCTGGTGGCGGTTCAGTTCCCAAATAACCTTGTGATCGCCTACTTCCTCAAATTGAAGATAGCGGATTTTGTACCAGGGCTTGCGTGGCGCGCGCTTCCCATTCACCGGATCCAGATGCCAGTCAATGGGCTGGCCGAAATCCAGCCTCTCGAAGCCCAGGAGGTCAAATTGGTGACAACAGATTCGGTTAGCCTGCTCGATGGTCTGTTCCACCTCGTCAGGGAATCGCTGGCGCATCACATCCAGAATTGTATTTAAGTCGCGGGCTTCAAAGAAGAACCGACCCGGTGAAGGGGGCAGAGGAAGAGCGACTGAGGGCTGATGCCGGGCGCGGCCATTGGATGCTTGCAATTCCCTGGAAATTGAAGCCAGGCCGATGCGGAAACTGATCGCGTCCTGACGCTTGGCAATTTCCTGCCGCAGGCGGGTGCGAAGCTCATCCCGGCTCATGGCGGCGACTCGCACCACTGTTTCGCGCAAGGTCTTTTCTCGTAACATCGCGTAATTCCATCATATCTTTCGTCCTTGATTTGGACAACGTTAACCCGGCTGCCCTACTGCACTTCGGGTCAGGTTTGACAGTTACTGAAAAACTCTGCGGCTGAGCGCGATGGGGGAAGAGGGCCTCAATCACCGGCCCCTTCCCCCAACGCGCTCCGATGAACTGCTCCCCGTCATGCGCCAGCACCGCGCCCATGTCGCCACGCGCTGAAATTCACGCCTTGAAATTGAACCCCGCTGGTCACTCCCATCCGCACCCGCACCAGACAGGCTTCCGCAGCGGCTTCGCGCAGCCTCTCCCACCAAAACTTCCGAAACGGCTGCGAGATGAGCCATCTATTTGACATTCCGCATTGCGTAAATTAGCCTAGTATCAATAAATTTCCAATTTGGAGGTGACACCCATGAGAACCAGATTGGCGTGGGGCTCCTCATCGCACCTGTTCTTCTCTTCAGCGCTTTGTTCTTAGCTCCCCAGAGATCTATCGCCCAAGTGTGTGGCACGATTAGCTTGAATTGCAGTGGATGCGGAGACGGTGACATGGAGTATATGTGCTGTTATCCGCCGAATTGCATGCCCATAGAAATCGGAAATGGCACCTGCCAGAACCCAGCAGTATGTAAGTTCGAGTGCAACGGGACTATTACCGACCAAGTCTATTATTGCTCGGGCGGCTAGCCTTGCCGATATGCCATAATCCAAGTGTTGGAGGTTATACGATGATAAGGAAGCATATCACTCTTCTTCTGGCCTTAGTTCTATCCATTGTCCTCGCTAAGGCTGTTGGGTACACCGCTCCACGCAGCAGCCCACAAGAAGGCCAAACGCTTCAGCCCGTTGCCGTGCACACAGAAGTTCCCGAAGGGACTCCGATAGAGATTGAAAATGTTCAAGCGACACCTGCACCTCTAGGCAGCCGGGGAATTCGATACGAGATCGCGAACACTGGCACCTCGCGCCTGCTCGCTATCGAGATCAAATGGAGTTTGAAATTTGCGCGGGGGACGTCTAACCAGGTCGTCGCACGCAAAGATTACTTCTTTAACCCGACGGCGCTTGCGCCCGGCGCTACTGACCAGTTTATGATATGAGCGAGCGCGGATAGGACGCCTGGCGTGAAATGGAATCCGCTCCAGTCAGCTACAGCGACAGTGACCTACGCGGAGTTTGCTGACGGAACGCAGTATGGCTCAGACATTCAATCGGCCGCACGGTGGTTCGCCGACATTCGAGCCGATGCAACCAGATTCTATAAGCAGGCGATGGCAGCCTATCAGGCTGAGCGAATGGCCGGCCTCGAACAGATGATGGACTGGAAGCATGAGCCAGCCACCGAAGGTGGACGTGGAGCATGGCTATATTTACACCAGATTGAGGAACATGAGGGCCAGGCAGGGCTGGTCACGGAGCTTACCCGGCTCGCTAGTCTGAGTCCGCCCAATCACTGAGCCGCGGAGCAGGAACCCGATAAACACCAAGTATGCCCCCGAGAGGGCGCCGCTGGCTGGCGATGTGGCTGTATGGCAGATTCACGTATGTTGCAGAGTCAGCAGAATAGGAGCCGAGGCAAGTCCGAACCGTGAATACACTCCCCTCTCATCGAAGCGGTCCTCCTTATCCACCTAAAAACCGCCTCATTTGTCTACTTTATCTCACCGTTCATTGCAGTATGTGCCTTTTCATTAATAAGTTACATTGGAAATCCAACTTCGCGTAAGTTGAGATTTTGCTGCTTAAGTTATTGAAACCATGATGGTTAACATTGAATTTTCAGTGGCCTAGGCGAAGCCCTTTGTTTTCAACTTGTGAATTCGCGTCACCCTTTCCGACAAACCTTCAACTTGCCCCCTCTCAGCAAGCGGGGAGAGGTGTCCCGGTTCATCGGGACGGGTGAAAATACGTTAGCGAACTTATGAAACGCAGCGCCAAAGGACAAGGTCATGTTGGTGTTACTCCTTAATGCTATACTGCGAATTTGCCGTTAATTATTTGGGTTTTCAGGATTTGAAGAGCGGAGCGCCAGAAAAGAATGGATTTAATGGGACGGTCAATCAGCATTTTCGGATTGGGTTATGTAGGTTCAGTGATGTCAGCCTGCTTTGCCCATAAAGGGCATCGGGTGGTGGGGGTGGATGTGAACCCGATGAAGGTGGAAACGCTCAATTCCGGTCACAGCCCGATTGTCGAGGCGCAGGTGGAAGAACTGGTGGCCGAGGCGCATCGGGCCTGCCGGCTCCACGCCACGGCGGATGTTGAGGCGGCGGTGCGCGAGACAGAAATCTCATTTGTCTGTGTCGGAACGCCAAGCCAGCCGAACGGCAAGTTGGATTTGACTCATATCGAGCACGTAAGCCAGGAAATTGGTCACGCTCTGAAGGCCAAGAAGGAGCGTCATTGGGTGGTGATTCGCAGCACCATTTTGCCTGGGACAACAGAATCCGTTGTGCTGCCGCGCCTTCAGGCGGCTAGCGGCAAGCAGCCGGGCAAAGATTTTGTTGTAGTTTATAACCCGGAGTTTATGCGCGAAGGCACCGCGGTGGCGGATTTTTTTGAGCCTCCTTACACTGTTTTAGGCGCCCAGAACCCGGAGCATCTCTCACAGGTGCGAGAACTTTACCAATGGACGCCCAGTCGGATCTTTGAGACCTCCATTTCGGTGGCCGAGATGGTGAAGTACGCCAGCAACGCCTTTCACGCCGTGAAGGTCAGTTTCGCCAACGAGCTTGGGACGCTCGCCAAGCGTCTGGGGGTGGACACCCAGCAGATGGCGGAGATTTTCACTTCGGACACGCGGCTGAATATCTCACCCGCCTATTTGAGTCCGGGTTTTGCTTTTGGCGGCTCATGCCTGCCCAAGGACGTTCGCGCGTTGAGTTATCGCGCCCGCGAGTTGGATTTAAAGCTGCCGCTCATCGAGTCGCTGATGCCGAGCAATCAGGAACACATTGAGCGGGCGGTTGAGATTGTCCTGAAAACCCGCAGGAAGAAAATCGGGCTGCTGGGATTGAGCTTCAAGGCGGGAACCGACGATCTTCGGGAAAGCCCCCAGGTGCAGGTGGTCAAGCGGCTGCTCGGCGAGGGATGCCAGATTCAAATCTGGGACCCGCACGTGGCGCTGGGCCGGTTGGCCGGCGCCAATCGACAATATATCGAGGAAGTTATTCCTCATATCGGATCACTGCTCCGTTCGGATATGAATGAGGTTTTGCAGGCCGCTGAAGTGGTGCTGATTGGCACGCGAGACGCCCGGAAAGAGGCGGTTGAGGCTGGACTTCGGCCCGGACAAAAAGTGCTCGACCTTGTGAATCTCGAGAAAGGTCGCCGGCCCAGCCTTGAATCTTCCTACGAGGGGATCTGCTGGTAAGATTGAAGTGTGATGAAAATCCTTTGGGTGAAAGCCGGGAAAATCCTTCCCCTCGATACCGGAGGCAAAATCCGGTCTTACAACATCCTTCATCATCTCTCGGCGCGCCATGAAGTAACGTTCCTTTCTTACTACGGCGGTGAACGCGACGAGGACTATGAGCGGAAAATCACCCGTGAATTGCCAGGCTCGATGCCCGTCTATACCGGCGCATGGGACCGAACGTCCCTGCAGCGCCAGCTTCGCTACCTCCGATGGCTTCCCTCCGGCCTGCCTTTCGCGGTGACAAAATTTACCTCGCAAAAGGTGCAGAGCCTCGTGGCCTCATGGCTCAGCGAGCGCCGCTGCGACGTGGCGGTTTGCGATTTTCTTTCCGCCTCTCTGAATTTCCCTCGCAATCCTCGGATACCCACGGCGCTCTTTCAGCACAACGTTGAGAGCGTGCTCTGGCAACGCCAGGCAGAAGCAGAACAAAATCCGTTGAATCGATGGGTCTTTCAACTTGAGGCTGCGCGCATGAAGCGCTACGAACCGGCGGCCCTCCAACGATTCCAGCGCATCATCGCGGTTTCAGAAGTAGATCGGGAACAGATGAAGGGAATGGCGCCGGGGACTCCGATCACCGTCGTTCCCACCGGCGTTGACCTGCGCCAGTTTAGGCCTGATCCGGCGGTGAAAAGCTCGCCGTTTCTGGTGATTTTTGTCGGCTCCATGGATTGGACGCCCAATATCGATGCGGTGGAGTGGTTCTGCGCAGAAATCTGGCCTCGCATTCTGGCGCAGGTTCCGCAG
>DATGKJ010000135.1:0-3285 GCA_035294685.1 Terriglobia bacterium
CGATGAACCAGGGCGCGCCGAGGAGATTCCGGAGTGGCTCTGGAAAGCAAGAATCCGCGCGACCTTCGAGTACATCTCAGCAGAAACCTGTTGCCGGCGCGGGGCAATCTATTGCCCAGATCGAGCGCCAGGCGCTTATCCCAAGATCTGAAAACGCAGTTCCCCGAATCACGCTCTTTCACTCATACTTTCCAAAGCTGCTTTGAGCTGAACCCGCAACGTTTAGCTCATGGGTCTTGATGGAGCACACCACAAGGATCACTCTGCCGTCCACCAGACTCGGCCGGAAATTCCTTCCAGGCGCGAGTGTTCAAAAAAGCGCAAGCTTTTAGACTCCGATACGATGAGTTCCCGGAAAGCAAGCTGAACTCTCCGATCGGAGCCAGCGCTTATCACGATACTTTCAGAGGAGGTTACCTATGGTTGCTCCACTTATTGGTATGCATTTCCTTTCTTTCCTGATTCTGTTGATCCTGAGCGCATTCGCAGCCGCCGTGGTTCATTGGGGTATCGGCTACCGCTTCTTCAGCGGTGTCGATGGCTTCTTTGGCAAGTGGATTGTCGGCTGGATTTGCGCATGGCTGGGGCCGGCCGTGTTTGGCCACTGGTTTGGCCCTGTGATCCTTTGGAACATCTACATCATTCCGGCTCTGATAGGAGCCTTTGTGGGGGCTTTCCTGCCTGCCGCGATCTGCAGGGCGGCAACGAGAGCGCGCTTCGACTACCGAGTCGAGCCGCAAACCTTTGAGCAGCACAAAGTGGCATAACTCAAATGGCCGGGGAAGTCTTCTCCCCGGCCATAAATATCGCCGGAAGATGGCGAAGCTATGCAACGGCTGAGGAGGAGAAGACCTGCGCCTCGATTGAGAATAGCGGTCAGGCCGCGCCCCTCCGTTCGGCCTTCCGCGATTGCATCCTACAGCCAACCATTCCTAATCCGAGTAGCGCGGTCCCGAGAAGAATCAACGACGGCGGCTCAGGAGTTGGAACTGCTCCTTGAATCACGCCGGCAGCAGGGTCAAAATTGCCCACGACCGTCGTGTTGCTGTTCGCCAGATTGAGGGTGAGAATTTGGCCCCTGGGATCGTCAAAGGCATAATTTGTGCCATCGCTGGCGGATGGAGACCCTGTGTAACAGCCTGGGGTAAAGCCAAGTCGCGCGCGAATTGTCGGCTGCTCGGAGACTGACCCACTGCCGAAAAATCGAAGAATCCCAGGAAATCCAAAAGCGTATGATAGACTCGAAATCTATTGCGGCTAAAGCATTGCGTGCGCATTGCCTCTCGGAATAGAGCGCAATAGAAATCGCGTTGCGATCACTTTGAAACACCCAAGGGGCTGAAGTGCTGAAGATTGGTATCGTGGGTCTCTCACAGGTTGGGAAGACCACGTTTTTTCGAATCATCACCAGGGCGCATGGCACGGGACTCGGCGCAGGCCGGCCCGAGGCGCACATTGGAATAGTCTCGGTGCCGGATGCTCGTCTGGATCGGCTGAGCGAGATGTTCCACCCTCAAAAGACCGTGCACGCCAACATTGAGTATGTGGATACGCCCGGCAGCGTCATTGACCTGCTTCGCGCAGGTTCACAGAGCGCGACGCTGCGTGAGATGCAGGCCCTGGTGCATGTGGTGCGGGCTTTTGGCGAAGAATCTGCCGACAATCTTCAGGCCGACATCGAGAACGTCGAATTGGAATTGATTCTTTCAGATCTCGCTGTGGCCGAGAAGAGGCTTGAGCGCCTGGAAAAAGATATCAAAAAGCAGAAGAACCCTGCCCTCGAACAGGAATTGCACGCGCTTCAGATGTGTAAGGCGGCGCTGGAAAAGCAAAAGCCGCTCCGCGAAGTGGACCTTGCGCCGGAGCGGGAACGGGCCGTGCGCGGCTTCACCTTCCTCTCTCAGAAGCCGATGCTTTACATCCTGAATCTGGACGAAAAAGATGCGGCGCGGACTGATGCGGCGGAAGAGTTTGCCGCCAGGGCGGGATTAAAGCATCATCCGAAAACCATGGTCACCGCCGTTTGCGGCAAAGTGGAGGCTGAGCTTGCAGAACTGAGCGACGCTGAAGCGCAGGATTTCATGGCCAGTTTCGGGATCAGGGAATCCGCCATCGCGCGAGTCATTCGCTCCAGCTATCAGCTTTTGGGGCTGATTTCATTTTTTACGGTCGGCGAGGATGAATGCCGCGCATGGAACCTCCGATTGGGCGCGACAGCCTGGGAAGCTGCGGGGGAAATTCACAGCGATATTCAGCGCGGGTTTATCCGCGCCGAAGTTGTCAGTTATGAAGACCTCATCGCGGCTGGCGGCTTGGTTGAGGCGCGCAGCCGTGGCCGATTACGACTGGAAGGTAAGGAGTACGTCGTCAAAGACGGAGAGATTGTCCATTTCCGCCATTCGGCGTAAAAGCGGACCCTAAGTACGGGTTGTCATCAGTTAGCGCAATCTCGAAATCAGCCTCTGGACCTAACGTTTGAAACCGGACGTTTGCGCTTCAAATGTCTCCTCTCATCCTCAGCCTCATCCTGGGAGTCATCGCTGGACTCGCCAATATTTTCGGCGGCGTCATCGTCTACGCGCGCCCATGGAGCAGGACCTTTCTCGCCTATTTCATCGCCTTAGGTTCAGGCTTTATGCTGGCGACGGCGCTTACCGAAATGGTTCCCGAAAGCATTCGTCTCGCTCCGCTTCAAGCGCCCATGCTGATTCTTGCGGGTTATTTCATCGTGCACTTTTTCGAGCATTCCTGGCCCGCGCACTTTCATTTTGGCGAAGAGACCCATGCGGACGAGTTCGTCAACGCGCGCGTGGCGTTTACCGCTCTCACCGGCTTGCTGATCCACACCTTCTTCGACGGCGTAGCCATCGCGTCGGGGTTCTTCATCTCCACCTGGCTTGGCATGGTGATTTTCGGGGCGGTGATTTTACACAATATTCCCGAAGGCTTTACGATGGCCTCTATCATGATGGCAGCCAAGAAGAGACGACTGGACGGCCTGCTGGCGGTCTCGGCTTTAGGCGTTTCGCGCATCGTCGGCATTCTGGCGATGGCCGCAGCCGAACGCCAGGTGAGTTACGGCCTGGCGATTTCCGGGGGAGTCACGCTTTACGTCGCCGCTTCCGACTTGATCCCGGAAGTTAACAAGATGCCCGGCTTGCGGATCGCCCTGGTGGTTGCGGCGGGAGTGCTGATGGTCATTGTGCTGCGCTTGCTCTTTTGAACGGCGTAAGAAGCGCTGGTCAGGATCGTGATTTATTCCGAAAAAGTTCTCGATCATTTTCA
>DATGKJ010000136.1:0-3944 GCA_035294685.1 Terriglobia bacterium
GGAGTATTTCATCGCCTGGATGAGCCGCGAGTTGGAAAACACCGTGTTTCCTTTAAACCGGATTTTCCCCACCTTCACTTTCGGTCCCTCCACCACCACGAACGTCAAGGCGACAGAATCGGGCGGGATATCCCTCGTGCGCGCCCGCACCGTCGCAAACTGGCGGCCATTTTCGGAGAGCATCTCTTCCAGAATCACTTCCGCGCGCTTGATCACCACGGGGTCGTATTGCGACATGATCGAAAGCCCTACGTGCTCCTGCCGGAAGCGATCCATAACGTCTGATTCGGTGACTGAACTCAATCCCTTGTAATCAATGCTGCGGACCAGTTTCTTTTCTCGAACATAAAATGTGATGATTTTTCCGCCATCCGGCGCATCGGAAGCCACAACCCGGATATCATCAAAGTATCCCGTATTCCAGAGGGCCATAAAATCGCGCTCAATCGCATTCACATTGTAAACGTCTCCACGGTGGCTGAAAATGCGAGCCATCAAAGTGGACTGAGGGATGCGACGATTGCCCCGGAAAGTGATATCATCAATCAACACTTGTTTCTTCTGAGACTTCTGAGGCTGAGGAGCTTGTTTGGACTTGGGAGCGGTCGGGGCCATGCCAGGTGCTTGCAGCTGAATCTGCCCTGGCGGCGCGGTTTGCTGCTGCTCGGGTTTCTTTGCTCCTTGGCCCTGCGAAGGGGCGGACTCTGCCGGCGGATTTTGAAGCTGGATTTTGCCATTTGAAGGCGGCTGGGCGGGCGGGGCTTTCTTGGAATTCTGTTCCTGCTGGGAGGGTGCCGAGGGAGGAGTTGCCGGAGCTTGCTGCGCGAGGATACCCCACGCCGAACTGAGACACAAGCCCCAAGACGCAAGAATCAAAACCACCCCGCTAAAGCGCTTTCGGAGTGGAGCCATTGGAATTGAAAAACGCAGTGCTTCCCCTTTATCCCGCATCGGAATTCAAAAATACAACGGGACTAATTGGAGTTCATCGAATTGCAAACTCCCTATCTTATAAAAATCTCGCCTTCTTTGGGAATATTCTGATGGTGATCAGTCGCTGCAGGTTGTCTTGAGGCCGGAAAAAAACCACGAGAGAGCCTGTTCGGGTAAAACCGATTGCTGCGCCACAGGCAAGAACCTATGATTACTACTGCCCCGCGCTAATGCGATAACGGCGTCGCTGTAACGAGACTGTCGTTCACCGGACGGTAGTAAAGCCCCTCATTGCCGACCGTCACTTCTAAAACAGCAGGGGCTTGAATTTCACCTTGAATCAAAGCTTCAGATAGAGGATCTTCAAGATGCCTTTGCAAGGCGCGGCGCAACGGCCTGGCTCCGTAAGAGCGGTCGGTGCACGTCTGTTCTAGTATCCAACGTGCGGCCTCCGGGGTAAGGCTTACAGAAATATTCTTCTGGGCCAGGTTTATATTAATGTTCGCAACCAGCAGGTCAATAATCCGCAGCAAATCCTCATCGGTGAGCGCGTTGAAGATGATGATTTCATCAAGCCGGTTCAAAAACTCGGGATTAAAAAGGCGCTTCACCTCACTCATCACCATGTTTTCGATCTTCTTGTCCGTCAACTCTTCGTTGGCCGACTGGAAACCCAGATGGCTCCGCTTTTCCAGATATCTCGCCCCGATATTGGAAGTCATCACGATGATGGTATTTTTGAAATCGACCGTATTGCCAAGGCCATCCGTCAATTGACCATCTTCAAAGACCTGAAGAAGGATATTAAAGACATCCGGATGGGCTTTCTCAATTTCGTCCAGAAGAATCACGGAGTAAGGGGCGCGTCGCACGCGCTCTGTCAACTGACCGCCCTCCTCGTATCCAACGTATCCGGGAGGCGAACCGATCAGCTTGGAAACCGAGTGCTTCTCCATGAACTCCGACATATCAAAGCGAATCAGCGAGCGCTCGCTGCCAAAGAGGAATGCGGCCAGCGACCGCGCCACTTCTGTCTTGCCAACACCCGTCGGGCCGAGAAAGAGGAATGAGCCCACGGGCCGCCCCGGAGCCTTCAACCCCGCGCGCGAGCGGCGGATCGCGCGAGCCAGCGCGGAAATGGCCCGATCCTGACTGATCACACGCTTGTGAAGCTCCTCCTCGATCCGGAGCAGCTTCGACATTTCCTCCTCTTTAATCGCGGTGATGGGCACGCCCGTCCAGCGGGAAACAACCTCTTCAACATCCTCCTCGGTCACTTCGCCGGTCGCCGTCTCATCAATGTTGTATTTTTCGCGCAGCAGGCGCAAATTCTCGCGCTCTTTCCGTTCCTCATCGGAATAAAAGCGCGCCTTCTCGAACTCGTGATTGGCAATGGCGGCTTCCATCCGGTGCACCACAAACTTGATCCGCTTCTGCGCATCCACCATCTCTTCGGGCAGCGTGCTCTGTTGCAACTTCACCCGCGCCCCAGCTTCATCGATCAAGTCCACCGCCTTATCGGGAAGGAAACGATCAGGAATGTAACGGCTGGAGTGATAGACGGAAGATCGAATGGCAGCGTCGGTGTAGGTAACGGCGTGGAACTTTTCATAACGTTCTTTAATCCCGAAAAGAACTTTAATGGCGTCCGGTTCCGAAGGAGGGGGCACTTTGACCGCCTGGAAGCGCCGCTCAAGAGAGCGGTCACGCTCAATCGACTTGCGGTACTCCGCCGGAGTGGTGGCGCCAATGCACTGAATCTCGCCTCGCGAGAGAGCGGGCTTCAGGATATTCGCGGCGTCCAGAGAACCTTCCGCTGATCCTGCCCCCACCAGGGTATGCAATTCATCAATGAAGATGATGGCGTTTTGCGCCTCCATCAACTCCTTCATGATGGTCTTCAGGCGCTCCTCAAACTGTCCGCGATATTTGGTGCCCGCCACGATCAGAGACAGATCGAGCGCCAGAATGCGCTTGTCGGCCAGAAAGGACGGCACGTTGCCATCCGCGATGCGCTGGGCGAGACCCTCCACAATGGCCGTCTTCCCTACTCCAGGTTCTCCGATAAGCACTGGATTATTCTTGGTTCGGCGGCAGAGAATCTCCACCACACGCTCCAGCTCATTTTCCCGCCCGACCAGCGGATCCAATTGACCTTCCAGCGCCGCCTGAGTGAGATCTCGGCTGAATTCCGAGAGCAAGGATGTTTCCTTGGGACGATTGGAGGACATTTTTTCGCTCTGGGCCCTGTTCAGTTCTTCGCGCAGGGCGGAAAGCCGCAACCCGCGCTCGTGGAGAATTTCGGCTGCGAAGGATTTTTCCTCGCGCAGAAGACCCATCAGAAGATGCTCGGTGCCGATGTGCTTGTGCGAAAGCCGCTCAGCCTCCTCAGCGGCGTAGGCCAGCACCCTTTTGCATTCCTGGCTGAGAGGCAGGTCCACCGAGGTCGAGACTTTCTCCCGGATCGTGGTCCTGCCTTCAATTTGTTTACGGATTGACTCGATCGAGGTGTGAGAACGGAGGAACCGGTTGGTGAGAGCCTTGTCTTCCCGTAAAAGGCCTAACAGCAAATGCTCGGTCTCAATATAGCTGCTTCCGAACTGGCTTGCCTCATAGCGCGCAAAGAAGATGACTCGGCGGGCCTTTTCGGTATATTTCTCGAACATGGACCCTCACCTCTCCGAAGCCTACGCAAATTCTCGAGGGCTGGCGCTCCCTCTTCCCAAAGACTCAACTGACTTCAGGAATGACTGCCTCCGTTAATTTGCCTTTTGCCAGACGCAAGGCGCGATCCGCATGCTGCGCCAGTTCCATATTATGCGTAGCCAGCACCGAAGTCAGCCCATGACCCCGATGCAGCTTTTCGAGCAAGGTGGATACACGCTCGGCCGATCGGGCATCGAGATTTCCCGTCGGTTCATCGGCCAGCAGAAGCTGAGGTCGGTTAATTAAAGCTCGCGCCAATGCAACGCGCTGCCGCTCGCCGCCGGAAAGTTCCCCAACTTGGCGAT
>DATGKJ010000137.1:0-12971 GCA_035294685.1 Terriglobia bacterium
GCTGGACGCGCTGATGGATAATCTTCCTGACGCCATCTATTTCAAAGACAGAGAGGGACGTTTCATCCGGGTCAATCAGGGGCTGGCCAGAAAGCATGGGCTTCGAGATGCTGCTGAAGCCATCGGGAAAACGGATTTTGACTTCTTTACCCCGGAATGCGCCCAGGCCTCCTATGAAGATGAATTGGAAGTGATGAAAACCGGCAAGCCTTTGATCGGCGCCGAAGAGCGTGAAGTCTGGCCGGACGGGACGGAGACTTGGGCTTCGACCACCAAGATGCCCTTGTATGATTCGCAGGGGCAGATGATTGGCACCTTTGGCGTTTCCCGCGATATTACGCTTCGCAAGCGGGCGGAGCAGGAGGCTTTTCGCCAGAAATCGCTGCTTGAAGCGCTGATGAAACACACCCCGGATGCCATCTACTTCAAAGATTTGAACAGCCGCTACATCCGGATCAATCAAGGCCACGCTCGCAAATACGGGCTTGAAGACCCTGCTGATGCCATCGGGAAATCGGATTTCGATTTCTTCTCTCACGAGCACGCGCAGGCGGCTTTTGAAGATGAGCAAACGGTAATAAGAACCGGGGAGCCGATCATCAATAAGGAAGAACGGGAAACCTGGCTCGACAGGCCGGACACCTGGGTTTCCACCACCAAAATGCCCCTCTACGATCATCAGGGAAAACTGATGGGCACTTTTGGCATTTCAAGGGACATCACCGAACGCAAGCTGGCTGAGGTGGAATTACACAAAGCAAAAGAGCTGGCGGAGATGGCCAACCGCGCCAAAAGCGAATTTCTGGCCAATATGAGCCATGAAATCCGCACGCCGTTGAACGGTGTTCTCGGAATGACAGAACTGGCCCTGGATACCGACCTGACGGCTGAGCAGCGGGAATATCTGGAAATGATAAGGTCCTCAGCCGACTCTCTGCTGAGAGTCATCAATGACATTCTAGATTTCTCGAAAATTGAGGCGCACAAACTCGATCTCGATCCGATTGAATTCAAACTGCGCGACAGCCTCGAAGCCACGATGAAGGCGCTGGCGGTGCGGGCGCACGAGAAGGGGCTGGAACTGGTATGCGACGTGGCTCCTGACGTGCCCGATGATGTCGTCGGCGACCCCACGCGTCTGCGTCAGATTTTAACGAATCTGGCGGGGAACGCCATCAAGTTCACGGAACAGGGAGAAGTGGTGACGCGAGTATCCCTGGAATCGATCGAGGAAAAGAACGCAGTGCTGCACTTTGAGGTGGCGGACACCGGCATTGGCATTGCGCCCGAGCATCGCCAATCCATCTTTGATCCTTTCAGCCAGGCGGACGCATCGACAAGACGAAAATATCAAGGCACGGGGCTCGGATTAACCATTTCCTCCCGGCTGGTGGAGATGATGGAAGGCCGCATCTGGATGGAGAGTGAGGTGGGCCGCGGTAGCGTTTTTCACTTCACGGTTCGTTTGGGCCGAGTGGATCGGGTTGCGGCTCCTGCGCCCCCTTTAAACGCCGATTTGCTCGTAGGTTTGCCGGTTCTGGTGGTGGATGATAACGCCACGAATCGCCGCATCCTTGCGGAAACGCTGAGGCGTTGGGGGGCTGAACCCACTTTGGCGGATAACGGCGAAGCCGCGTTGCAGGCGCTTTCAAACGCCCGAAGCAACGGCTCGCCATTTGCGCTGGTGTTGACTGATGCGCGCATGCCGAAGATGGACGGCTTCACTCTGGCGGAACACATCCAGAAAGACCGCCATCTTGCGGGCGCCACCATCATGATGCTCACTTCGGGCGGGCTGCGCGGCGAGGCATCTCTCTGCCGCCGCCTGGGGGTTGCCGCCTATCTGACCAAACCGGTGGGGCAGTCTGAGCTATGGGAAGCGATCCTGAGTGTGATCGGCGCTTCGTCACACCCCCATGAACCCAGAACCCTTGTCACCAGGCATACGCTGCGGGAGGCGCGTTCTATGAGTTCGGAGAATCCTTCAACTTTCACCGGCCTTCGGATTCTTTTAGCCGAGGATAACGCCGTCAATCAAGTGGTAGCGACCCGCCTTCTCAACAAAATGGGTCACGAGGTGGTGGTGGCCGAAAACGGCCTTCAGGCGCTCGCCGCCCTGGAAAAACAGACCTTCGATCTCGTGATTATGGACGTTCAGATGCCGGAGATGGACGGGTTTGAGGCCACGGCGGAGATCCGAAAGCGCGAGAAAGAGCAAGGCGGCCATCAGCCGATCATCGCCATGACTGCCCACGCGATGAAAGGGGATCGCGAGCGATGTCTTGCCGCCGGCATGGATGCCTATATCACAAAGCCGGTGCAAAGGCGTGATCTCTATGAGGCGATCGAGAAGGTGATGGCGGAATTAGCCGCGAGCCGGCTGGCCCCGCCCTCCAGAGCTGCGGAACAAAGTTTGATCAGAGAGAAAGAAGAACCTTTTGATTACGCCGCGGCTCTTGACCGGCTGGAAGGCGATCGGGAGCTTCTGGCGGAATTGGCGACTTTATTCCTCGGCGGCCTTCCCGGACAATTGGCGGCTCTGCGAAAAGCCATTGACGAGCGAGACTCGAAAGCGGTGCAGGAAGTTGCGCATAGTCTGAAGGGCGAGGTCGGGAACTTCGTGGCGCATTCGGCTTTCGAGGCGGCTCTCAGGCTTGAGACGCTGGGCCGGGAGAACAATTTCGCTCCGATGGATGAAGCCTATCGGGCGCTCGAAGCGTCAATCGACGCTCTGGCGGCGGCGCTGGCAAGCCTCACCCGGCAGGCGACAGCCTGAGGGTGTGGCAGTGGCTTTACCCGTCATCCTTCGTCGCCTTCGGCTCCTTGGAATGACAGGGGAGGAGACTTTTTCAAAATGGGACCCCTTATGAACCACAACAAATACCTCGCGCGCGTGCTGGTCGTGGACGACGAGCCTTCGATCCTGGAACTCCTGGACGCGAAGCTTTCCCTTGAAGGTTACGACTGCCACACCGCGTCCAGCGCCGAAAGCGCGCTCGCCCTGCTTCGCCGCGAAACTTTTGATGTGATCCTGTCGGACCTGCGCATGCCCGGTCTCTCGGGCCTCGATCTGATGAAGGAGGCCCGGAAAATAGCTCCGCGCGCGGCCTTCCTGCTGATGACCGGCGAGCAGGACGTCCGCACCGGCATTGAGGCGATGAAGACCGGAGCTTCCGATTATGTCGTGAAGCCTTTCCAACTGGCTTCGATGTTGCGCAGCGTGGCGGGCGCCATTGAGAGAAAGCAATTGGAGATTGAGCTTGAAAAGTACCGACAGCACCTTGAGGAAATGGTGGAGAAACGCACGCAGCAATTGCGGAAAGCCCTCGAGCAGATTGAAAAGACCTATGATGAGACGCTCGAAGCCTTGAGCGCCGCGCTCGACCTGCGGGATTCTGCGACAGCCGGCCACTCAACGCGGGTCACGCAGTATGCTCTGAAGATTGCCGAAGTTCTGGGAGCCACCGAAGATCAGATGCAGGAAATCGCGCGCGCGGCCTATCTGCACGATATTGGAAAGATCGGCATTCCGGATGTCATCCTGCTGAAAGAAGGAATCCTCACGGAGGAAGAAGAAGCCATGATGAGGACGCACGTCCTGATCGGATACCGGCTTCTGAGCCGCATGGCTTTCCTCGCCTCGACCGCTGAGATCGTCCGCGCTCATCATGAACGCTACGACGGCACGGGATATCCGAGCGGCCGAAAGGGGAAGGATATTCCGCTCGGAGCGCGAATCTTCGCCGTCGCGGACACTCTGGACGCCATGACTTCTGACCGGCCCTACCGCAAGGCGTTGTCTTTTGAGACCGCTCGGGAAGAGATTCGCAAAGAAGCGGGCCATCAGTTTGATCCCGATGTGGTGGATGCTTTCCTCTCACTGCCCATCACCCTCTGGCAAAGCATTCAGCAAGATTCTTTGAGGAACCACGGAACGAATAACAACGTGCTGGTGTTCAGTGGGCAGGCGGTTCCCCCAAAGCCTCATTCGGCTATCTCAGATTGGAATTCTCCGGTCACAACCAGCAACACAAGCCGCTCATGAACTCGTGGCGCGCTGATCATCTGTAGAAGCTGTTTCAAAACTTTCAGACAAACAACAGCTTGATGAAAAATCCACCAAACTGTCATCCCTTCGCGCCGCTCAGGGCAGGCTCTGAGGAGCCGAAGGCGGTCCTGAGCGAAACGAAGGAAGGATCACTGTATTTCGTGAATTCTACAAATGCAGGGATGCTTCGCTTCGCTCAGCATGACAGCCTTCAGGTTTTCTCGGTAACTTGTTGGGCAAGCAGAGCAAGGCTTTGAAACAGCTTGTAGTACATTTATTTCCCGATCGTCACTGAATAAGGAGGAGTTTTTTATGCCAGATAATCCGTGCCCCCCACCCGGAAAAGATTACCAGGCTACAAACGGAAGGAATCAATATCGGATTCACGTCCAGATCACCGATAGCGCTTGGCTGAGAGTTCCCCCTCAGGAACAAGACCTGGTCATCAATGTGCTGAGCGCCACGCCTGTGAACGTGATGCCTGACCTCCAAGGTAAAGGCAACGGCATCAAGCGCGAGAGCAACGGATGGTCCATCCACACGCAGAGCGATAAATCCCTTTACGATACCCATATCAGAAAAGGGGATGCGGGCAAGACAAATTTCATTTTTGATACGTATAAGAAGCGCCCGCATTCGTAGAGCGTTCCCCGAACTGTGGGGTTTCCTCACACATCCAGGCCGGCGCGCGCCTGACGCAGGGCAGAGGCAATCTTCTTTTGAGCCGTTCCATTCAGGGGCAGAAGAGGCGGGCGGGGCTGACCTCCTCGGTATCCCGAAAGATTCAGCGCCACTTTGATCCCCGGAATTCCGTAGGGGACGGTGATCTTCTCAATCAAAATCATCAGCCTTCTTCGCAGCTTCTCAGCCGTTTCGGAATCGCCTCGGCGGAAGGCTTCATAGAGGCTTACGCACAGTCGAGGCTCAAAGTTCGACTGCCCCAGGATCGCTCCCGAAGCCCCGGTTCTTAAGGCTTCCGGAAAGATCAGCCCTGAACCGATAAGCACCCGGAACCCCTTCCGCACTTTGCTCATGATCGCGCTGACAAAGTCCAGTTTGCCGGAACTTTCCTTCAGGCCGACGATATTTGGATGGCGTGAGAGTTCGCCAATCATTGCAGGGTCCATCGCGTAGCCGGTGAACTGCGGAATGGAATAAAGGAGCGCAGGTCGCCGGAGTGCATCGGCCACAGCGCGGAAATGGGCAACGAGCACGCGTGGCTGCATCGCGGGCTTGTAATAGCTGGGAGGAAGAAGCAGGACGGCGTCGGCTCCGCGCGCAATGGCTTCCCGGCTCAGCTTGATTGTCTGGGTTGTGCTTTCCAGTCCTGTGCCTGCAATCAACAACTGCGGCGGGCGGATCACCTCGCGGGCGATCTCAACCAGGCGCAACCGCTCGGCTTCCATTAACAGCGGCGCTTCGCCGGTTGAGCCGGCAACCACCACGCCGGAAATCCCCGTGCCCGCATATTGCCGCAGGTTGGATCGTAACGCTCCCTCATCCAGTTGGCCGCGGCGATTGAAGGGAGTTGCCACAGGCGGAAAGACACCGCTCAAGTGATCGATAATTTCCTGACGAGTCATCGTGTGAGATTCCATGTTGGGGCGGACTGCGCCTGCCCCGGGCGCATGCCATGCGCCTCTACGGCTGCTGATTGGCTGCGGTTGAAACCGCAACTTGTAAGAGTACCACGATAATGCTCATTGAACGTAGGGCTGAAGCAAAGCGCGGTCAGAAGCCTTCACATGCTGATGAAGACGGCTGAAGCGCTCAAGAGCCTCCCTGGCGCCTCGCTCATCGCCCATCCGGCGTCGCACCTGCGCCAGAGCATAGTAAGGTTCGGCCAGTTTCGGATCGTCGTGGGCAGCGCGCGCAAGGACGGCAGAAGCCTCCTGCAACTGATTCATTTCGAGGAGCGCCTGGCCGAGCCGGTATTCAGCGAGCGCGAAGTGAGGCCGGCAACGGATAGCCGCTCGCAGTTCGGAGGCGGCTTCAGGCAGCCGGTGAGCGCGCAGCAGGGTAGCGCCATAAAAGTAAGACCCCAGCGCGTTGCAGTTTCCAGGATCATGAGGCAGACGCGCGAAAGTGCGCAGCGCCTCATCATAACGCCCGCTTTCGGATTCCAAAACCGCCGCCAGCAGAATAGGCCGTGGATCGGAAACGCCAGGCTCCTTCAGGACGGATTGAAGCGCATGCAACGCTTCCGTGTTGCGCCCCAGCAGGTAGTCGGCAACCGCTCGCTGATATTGGAATTCAACAACCCCTGGAAACCGCCGCGTGGCTTCTTCCGCGCGCTTGCCGGCCTCTGCGAGATGGCCGCCCATCATTTGCGCCCGGATCAGCTCTGCCCAGGCGCGCTCGTTCGTAGGCAGGCCATTAACGAGCCTCTCGAAGGTTTGCGCGGCGCCGTTGTAATCATGAAGCGCCCATTGAATCTGTCCGTAGGCATACCAGAAAACCGGTCCCCGGGCAGGCTCAGGCGCGTGATTGAGCATGGCGAGTGCCTGCCGGGCTTTGTCCTGGCGCGCCCATAGTTCGGCAAGCGCTGCGTAGGGCAACTGGCGGTTCGGATCGCGCCGGATTGCTGTTTGCCACATCTGCTCCATGGCGTCAAACTCTTTTGCCGAAGCGAGGATGCCTGCCAGGGTTTTCAGAAAATTGTCGTCGCAGTTCGGCGGGAGTTGGGAGGCAAGGCGGGAAAGTTGGCTGAACTGTTTTGCCCCGGTGTAAGCGCGCGCCAGATTGATGAAGACATCCTGCGACTCGGGTGACTTGTTTCTGAGACTTTCCAGAATGGGAACCGCCGCTCGATAATCTCCGGCTTTGATCAGCGAGACGGCGTAATCATAGGCATAATCTGGGTTGGCAGAATCGAGCTGATAAGCTTGATGAAGCTCGGCAAGAGCCCCCTTCAAGTTGCCTGCGCGCGCCAGCGTAAGGCCGAGATAAGCGTGAGCTTCAGCCAGCTTGGGATTCCTTCTGAGAGCCGCTTCGAGGTTTTGCTCCGCCACGTCCAACTGGCCAGCCTTGTAGGCTGCAATTCCCTGAGTGAGCAAACTTGTGGCCTGAGATTCCGCAGATGGAATGCTTAGCTGCTGGGGTGGGGTTTCACCATGTGCGCTCGTTATGGCCACACAGAGGAGAATGACAGCGAGGCTCAGCGCAATCGAGGGCTTCACAATTTGTGTGAAGACCGTTCTTGTCGCGGTGGTGTCGCGCATGCCGAAGCGATTGGAAATGAAGGCCGACGGTGAGGACACCGCCGTTACAGCGGATATCCCAGCCTTTTCACACAGAATTTTCAGGGTTTGATGTCGGCGGCAGAGATGGGCGTTTGCTCCCCACCTCTCAGGCGCGCGGCGTTCAATGCCGGGCCGCAGCGACGCTATGGGGCTTGCGAGCATATGCCAGCCAGGGCACGAAGCCGCGCGCTCGGGTGCGAAGTTTATAGACGGAAGTGGTGGCCGTGATGTAAAGCGCGCGATAATCCCGGTCTCCCCAGGTGAGATTTGCAGGTTGTTCCGGCAAGACAAGGGTTCCAAGATGATGACCTTGCGCATCCCAGACCCAGATGCCTTTGGGGCCGACGACAAAGAGGTTCCCCTGCGTGTCCACTCGCATCCCGTCCGGCACTCCATCGTTGGTCTCGCTTTGCTCTTCGCCAAAGATGCGTCCGTTTGTGAGCTTCACCCCTGAGAAATTATAGACGCGAATGTTTCTCTGGTCGCTGTCATCCACGTAAAGGCGATGGCCATCGGGCGAAAAGGCCAGGCCGTTGGGTTGCGTCAAATCCCGCGTCAGAAGCGTGACGTTTCCTCTGGCATCAAGCCGATAGACGCCCTGGAATGGGATTTCCTGCTTTGCGCCTGCAGGGAGATCGAGCGTGGGATCGGTGAAATAAATCGCGCCATCCGGTCCCAGAACCACATCGTTGGGGCTGTTGAATCTTTTTCCCTGATAACGGTCGGCGAGGACGGTGTAATCACCGTTCGAACTTACGCGAATGATCGCGCGAAGAACGCTGGCGCAATCGAGCAATCGAAAATCTGTGTCATAAGTGTTGCCATCCGGATCTCCCAGCGAGATGACTGTTTCGCGGCGGCCATCAGGATAAACTCGAAAGATTTTGTTGAGCTTTTCATCGCTGACGTAAAGAAAGCCCCTGGCATCCCAGACCGGTCCTTCCGTGAAACCAAAGCCGGTCGCCATCTGTGTAAGCTTGGCGTTGCGTGGAACGAGTTTCCAGAATTGAGGCGAGAGCGCCTGAAGGCTGAACTGGCGCCGGGGCTGTGCGGCTTGAAGCGAATGCCAACAGAAGCAGGGAAGAAGGAAAAGCGCAGCGCGCCAGAGAGTTCTTGTCATAAACTTTTTCCACGCACCATCCGTCAGGGTTGCTCCTGACCGCTTTTTACCAGAAACTTGATTAGATCATCCAGATCATTCTTCGTGAGTTTCGAGCCATAGTCGGAAGGCATCAGCGAGCGAGACTCGTGGCGCAAGGTTGCCAGATCAGATTTCATCAGGAGATGAAAGGCGCCATTGAGCGTCTGCAATTGCAATGAGAAATTATCCTCGTTGCGCGCGACGCCGACGTACTTCCGGCCATCACGGGTCACGGCAATCACAACATCCTGTTTCGGGCCGATATCCTTATTGGGGTTGAGAATTGCTTCCCGAATCTCCTGTGGCGAATGGGTCTGGGCGTAGCTTGAAAGATCGGCGCCGATAAATCCTCCCTGGCCGTGAATCATGTGGCAGGTTGAGCACGCTGCCTTGCCAAAAAAAAGCCGCCGGCCTTGTTCGGAACTTCCAGGTAGAGCCACAATAGAATGTTTCCCTTGAAGGGCGCGTAGATAAGCAACGACGGTCCTGACGGTCGAAGCGCCCAGCGATTGAAATCCCGGCATGCCGCCGGCAGGAATGCCATTTTCAATGATTCGCAGCAGTTCGGCGTCCGAGAGTTGTTGAACCGCGGGATTGGTGGCGATGTTCGGGGCATGCTCGCCGCCGCGACCATCCAATCCATGGCACAAGGCGCAGCTTGAGATAAAAGTTTGTCGGCCTGTGTTGTCAGACTGCATGGCGGGAGCGCTGTTGTCGCGCCGAGGGCTCTCGCGCCCGGAAACTGTCGCAGCCGTTTGCGCAGGCGCGCTCGCTGCCGCCGGTAATTGAAGAAGTGGAAGAGCGGCGGCAAGAACTGCCGTCGCAATCGCTGAAAGTTTGTTGAATGACTCGGCCAATTGGATGGTTCGCTGTGATTCCCTCAGAGTGTCTGCGCAAGCCTTTGCTGTAGCGGCGGCCCGTGATTGCCGAAACGGCTGAAGGGTTCAGAATCGGCTATCCCTTCCTTCGTCAGGGCTGGCTCCGACCGCCGCTACCGCACGGTTCCCCCATCAAAACATAAACTTCATCGCCACTTGCAGGATGCGAGGTGGATTGGCGCTGGTCACGAGTCCAAACGCGCCGGAGTTAAAGTTGCCGTCCGGCCCGCCGAATTGCGCGTGGTTGAATGCATTGAACGCCTCCAGGCGCAACTGGACCGTCTTGGACTCGGTGATGATGACATTCTTCTCAAGCGCCATATCAAAGTTGTTCAGTCCCGGCCCGTGGAAAAATCGGCGGTTGGCATTGCCGAGTTGGCCGAACGGTTCCTCGCTGAAAAGCGATGTGTTGAAATAGGTCGCGCCGCTGCGAGGATTGGTATTGTTCAATATTTTGCCCGGAGTGAAGTTCGGCTCATCGACGTTATCGGATGTGGCTCCCAACAGGGAATTATCGTCCACCTCGGTGATGCTCACGGGCAGCCCGGTGGCGAAAGTGGTGATGCCGGAAAGAATCCAGCCCTTCAGCAAGCGGCTTCCGACCTTGCCGTTGGCGAAGGAGAACTTGCCGAGAGGCAGTTGGTAACTGTAGCTGGCCACGAAATTATGCGTGAGGTCGTAGGCGCAAAGCGCCTTGGTCGCCTTGTAGTTCAGCGGATTGATGCCTTCTTCGAGTTGCGAAGCATTATCCATGCACTTGCTGTACGTATATCCGATCAGGAAGGAAGAACTGGCGCCGGTGTGGCGCAGGCTGACTTGAAGCGAGTTGTAATTGGAGTTGGCCATTTCATCCATGTAGGCATTGGTGGCAAGGTTCGGGCCCAAAGGGCGGACGCTGACGGGCGGCCCCGAAACCGGGTAAAAGAGGCCGGTTTCCCCGAAAGGTCCGCAAGTGGCCGTGCCCGGAAGAACGGCGCTCGGCTGGCTTAAAGCCAGACACAAAGCCTGGTTGGCGGGATTGGACTCAAGAAACGAAATCAGGTCGTGCCCTTGCGTGCCCACGTAGCTGACTCCGAGCACCGTATTGGTTCCGAACTGGCGTTGCAGCGAAAATTCGTAATCCTCCGAGTAAGGGAGGCGGTTCTTGTGGAAAAACACCGGCGCGCCTGAAATGGGTTCCACGGCCGGCCAGTTAAAGGTGGTATCCGGGTTCTTGGCAGAGACATTCGTGGGAGGAAAGATGAAGGGGAATCGCTGCCCTTCGCTGTTGCCCGTTCCACGGTCAATGTAAGGCGTGGCGAAAAGAGGAGGCACGGGGCTTACGTAGAACAATCCATAGGGAGAATCGCCCACCTCGATAAATTGGGTCAAATCCTCGACGGAAGTGTAGAACATTCCATAGCCCATGCGGATGCTGGAATGACCCGGCCCGCCGAAGATTTTCCCGAGCAAGCCGCCTGCAACACCTGGAGAATAAGCCAGTCCCACGCGGGGAGAGAAAGCGTCATATTTCGTGGGCGCCAGAGTTTTCGGAACGCCGGGGTCGCCGGGCACGAGCCATCCCTTCGGAGCGCCCGGAAAGACCACCGATTGCACGCCAGGGATGATGGTTTCCGTCTTATTCTGCGTGTCGTACCAGGGCTGGCTGAATTCCCACCGCAAGCCGTAGTTCAAGGTCAGGCTCGGGCGGGCGCGCCAGCTATCCTGCGCGTAGGCGCCCGTATACTTCGTGCGCGAGTCCAGGAACTGGCGGCTCGATTGGATGAGCGAGGCGGGCGCGCCAATCAGGAAGTCGGCAAAATCAAGGCCCGTCTCCGTTCCATTGAAGCCAAAGACGCCGTTTTCGGCATAGGTGTTGCGCTCATTGATCTGGTCGTAGTGATACTCCCCGCCAAACTTGAGGCTGTGCGTTCCGATGATGCGGCTGAAGTTGTCGAGCCACTGGAACGTGTTGTTGTACTGGCCCGTCGTGCCGTCCGGGAGGCCAAAATTGTAGTTGTTGAACTGCATGAGGGGAACGCCCTCGAATTTTTGTACGACAGGACCGATGCCCCCTGGCGTAGTAAACCCCTCCACAAATCCCAGCGAACTCAGGGTTGGGCCTACCCCGCCGACCGGCTCTGAGAACAAGTTGGCATCCCGCATGTAGCTGAAGTGAAACTGGTTCACGGCATTAGAGCCGAAGGACTTGGTGTTGGCGAGTACGAGCAACTGCGCGCGTCCCGGCGTGACGGCATTGAAGCCGGGAAATTCAGGCGGGTTATGATAGGGAACATTCAGCAGGTAGTCGTCCATGTAGTAGTAAGCGGACAACATGCCGAAACGGGAATTGCCATCCACCCGCGCCCCGCCTTTATCATCCCGTAATCTCTGGTCGAAAGCCGAAGTGGAGTAGAAGTTTCCTGGAGTGTTGGGCAATGGAATGTATTGCATCAAATGCGGAGAAGGGCTTGCCCAGGCGCGCTGCGGGATGACGGCATTGGGAAAAACGCAGTCTGCGGAACTGGTGCAGCCCGCAGAGTAATACGGCTCTCCCACCGTGACCGGATAGCCAAGTTCCTGCGACAGAACATTGGCCCAGTAGGTTCCCTTGACCGATCCTGTCAGCGAACTGGCCTGATCGGAAAGGTCTCCGGTTCGGTCCGCCACCGAGGGGACGGAGATCAGGCCCGTATCCACGCCCTGAATCTTGCGTGTTCCCTGGTAATCGATGAAAAAGAACGCCTTGTTGCGCCGGATCGGGCCGCCGAACGTGCCCCCGAACTGGTTCTGAATGAAAGTTCCAATGCTCGGAGAAAAGAAATTGCGGGCGTCGAAATCGGTATTGCGCAAAAAGTCGAACGCATCGCCGTGAAATTGGTTGGTGCCCGCCTTGGTGGCCACGTTGACCTGGCCGCCGCTGAAGTTGCCGTATTCGGCGTCGAAATTATTGGTGATGATGCGGAATTCGGCAATGGAATCGAGGTTGGGAATCACTGCGGCGCCGTTGTTGCGGCCTTCTTCCACATTGGCCCCGTTCACCATGAAACCGTTGGCGGTTTCCCGACCTCCGTTCACGGATTGATTGCCTGCGTTGAGATCGCCGGAAACAGGCCGGTCGCCGGAGACGGCGGCGTTGGCGTAAGGCGAGACGCCGGGTTGGAGGGCCAGCAGGTCTGTAAAGCTGCGGCCATTGAGAGGCACTGAGGTGATTTTGTTACTTCCGATGACCTCGCCCATCTGCGTGCTTCGCGTCTCCACGTGAAGTGCGGTGCTTGAGACGGTCACCAGTTGCGTCTGCTCGCCAACCTGAAGGTTGACGTCCACACGCAGCGCCGAGTTGGCATTGACCACCAGTCCTGTTTCACGAAAATTCCGGAACCCGCTTTGCTGAACTTCAATGTCGTATGCGCCGATCGGGAGAGCAGGGAAGTTATAGAATCCTGCGGAATCGGTGAGGACGACGGTTCGGATGCCTGTCTGAGTATTGATGGCAGTGACCCTGACGCCGGGGATCACGGCCCCGCTGGGGTCTTTAACCACGCCCGAAATGCTTCCTGTAATGCTGGCCCACGCGGTAAGAGCGCCCAGCAAAATTGCAAGGATTCCCTGAAATACTTGACGATGCCATGACATGCCGCACCTCCGTGCACCAATCGATAACATCTCAAACCTGATTTTCA
>DATGKJ010000138.1:0-3329 GCA_035294685.1 Terriglobia bacterium
CACGCCTGCCAGCCGCGCCGCCAGGCAGATGACCCCACGCGCGTGACTCATCAGAATCGCCGTTTGCGGATAAAAAGCGTGGCTATACACTTCCTCCAGGCACATCGTCTGGGGATGAAATTCCACCAGCAATTGCCGCAGTTCTTCAAAGAGCGCGCGCAGCCTTTCCGGCAGATTGTCTCCGTTACTCCGCGGCAATCGAATGATGCCTGCCTCTGAGAGTTTGATCTGAGCGTTGAACGTTTCGATCAGCCCGTAACCCGTCACGTTCAACCCCGGATCAATTCCAATAATGCGAACGGGAGTTTTGGAGGCAGCCATGGAAGAGATTGTAATGGGAAAGTTTGAGAAGCAAAAGGTGATGCCCCGTTACCCTACGCGCGACCGTCGTGGGCTTCTGGCTCACCGCATTACACGAAAATGGCGGAGTTTTACCTTAAGCCGAAATACAGGGATTCTTCGCTGTCGCTCATAATGACAGGCGAAGGCTCAGCATGAAATCAAAGCCCTGAGGCGAGAGACGTCACTTGTTGCAGTTGCGTCGCACTAAATCTTCGCGGTTTTAACGCTTTCTTCCAAGACTGACCGGCGCTGCTTGCCTTTTCCTTCCTGCGCAGCGGCTTGTGAAGAAGGATGAGGAGAAGCGTGGTCCCACTGCACTCGCGGCAGAATGATCTCAGGGCGGATGCACTGAGCGTTCTCCTGGATGCGGGCCAGCATGCTATCAATGAGCACGTCTGAAAGCCGGCGCGGCTCGAGCCCTAGCTCCAACAATTTCTGGTGCCGGGCATTATAGTAATGCGTTTCGGCCTCGATTCTGGGATTCTTCAGGTGCTGCAATTTGACGCTCAAGCCGAGCTTTTCGCCCTGGCGCTTCACGAGTTCCGCCAGTTCCAGGACGCTGAAGATTTCCGTGAATTGGTTAAAGACCCGGTACTCCCCCATTGCCGGCGGATTGAGCAGCGCAAGCTCCACACAACGCAACGTATCCCGGATATTGAGGAAACCGCGTTTCTGCTTCCCCTGGCCGTAAACGGTGAGTGGGACGCCCGCCACGGCCTGAACGCAGAACCGATTCAGTGCCGTGCCGAAGACCTCGTCGTAGTGAAAACTGGTGACCAGTTCCGGGTGGAGAGCCGTTTCGTCGGTTTCGATGCCGTAAACCACACCCTGGTTCAGGTCTGTGGAACGCAAATTCCACACCCGGCAGGCGAAGAGAATATTATGGCTGTCATGGACCTTGGAAAGGTGATAAAAGGACCCCGGCTGTTTCGGGAAGGGGAGCACATCCTTTCGTCCATTGTGCTCGATCTCGATGAAGCCTTCCTCGATGTCGATGTTAGGCGTGCCATATTCACCCATCGTTCCGAGCTTCACCAGATGGCATCGCGGAGCGTGCTCGCGCATGGCCCAAAGCACGTTCAGCGTGCCGGTGATGTTATTGGTCTGGGTAAATACCGAGCGATGCTGATCCATCATGGAAAACGGCGCCGAAGGCTGCTCGCCGTAATGCACGATGGCATCGGGCCGGAAGTCGCCGAGAATTTCCTTCGTTTGCGGATAATCGCACAAATCCGCCGTCGCCGCATGAATTGCCAGTCCCGTCACCTGCTGCCATATCCGGACTCGCTCTTCAAGGGGAGGAATGGGCACTAAAGGCATGATGTTCAATTCTTTTTCCCAGCGGCGCTTGGCGAAGTTATCGACAACGCCCACATCGTGACCCCGCCTGGAAAGATACATGGCGGTGGGCCAGCCCAGATAGCCGTCGCCGCCCAAGATCAGAATCCTCATGATGTGTTTTATCCTGTTCCCGTTGAAATTAAACTTCCGCTCCGTAAGCCTCGTTAGCGTGGGAAAACAATAATCTGAAAATTCCGCCAAATCCCAGGAAGAAAGCTGCGATGTAATCCCGCCATTATTGGCCAGCGCTTTGAGTCCCGTTGTGGCCTCGTAGAATAGATGCCACAGGCCCTTCAGCATCCCGCTAAATGGGGAAAATTGTAAATCGAGAGCGCATGAAGAACCTTCATCGTTATACATCGAGCTTGGCGCGGATGGCAAGCTTCTGTACTCATCCGGTAGATGCGTGACACTCAAGGTCCTTTCGTTTAAGATGATTTGCGGGCGCTTGGCCTGTAAGGCGCATGGCTCTTAACTCCCAGATTATGCTCCAGATAGTGAGGTCTATATTTATCCTTTTGCGGCTATCCTCTGCCCTTCGCTTATGTTAGAATTGGGGCTAAATGGAGTTACAAAGAGAATAGCCTGGGGCGAAAACGGCATCCCGCTGGGGGAAAGCAACTTTATGGCGGGGGTTGTCATCTTCCTCTGGGTAGACCGAAGCAAGTTGGGAGACGGGGCTGTTTGAGCCGCAGGGATATGTGAACGATGCCACCCACCAAAATTGAGACAGAGACTGGTTCGATCAGTGAAAACACGCATCGATCCAAGCCGCAAGAGATTACTTATCAACCCGCATTTATTGAGAGCCCTTTCATTCTCTCTTCGCTCTGGCGCTTGATTCGAGAGCGGCTGCGCGAGCCCAAAATCACAGTTCCTCAAAAGTATTATCAAGGTGA
The DNA here is from genome assembly GCA_035294685.1 of Terriglobia bacterium. Classification (GTDB taxonomy): domain Bacteria; phylum Acidobacteriota; class Terriglobia; order UBA7540; family UBA7540; genus RH2-MAG17b. The sequence continues at coordinate 2,583 of DATGKJ010000138.1, forward strand.
AGCGACGTTGCCCGTGTCGGATATGACGCCGCTCGTACGCAACCTGCGTGAACAGATTAAGGGCTTGTTTGAAAAACCGGAGCCTCCGGCGATTCCGATCACTTCACAGCCCGCTGAAGTGGAGGAGCTTTGGAAAGATTATAAGCATCAGCCGATGTCCTGGCTGAATTCCGTCATCTTCCACGTGATTGTGATCGCGCTGCTGCTGCTGCCTTATATTATTTGGGGTTGGCGTCACCCGGCGACAAAACAGGCTGAGGTGGTCCCCATTACGCTTTCCCCCTATGCGCTGCACTTGCCTCCCGCTCCGAAAAAAGCCGGAGGCGGCGGTGGCGGCGGCGAGCGTTCAACCACGCCCGCCTCAAAGGGCGCTGTTCCGAAATTTTCCTGGCAGCAACTTGCACCGCCTGCTGTCAAAATCAATATTCCCAAACCAAAGCTGCCGGTCGAACCAACCCTGTTGGGACCGCCCGACGTGAAGCTTCCTCAGATGGCGGATAGCACCTGGGGCAATCCCACCGCCGTGCCCGGCCCGCCTTCCAACGGGCCCGGAACCGGTGGCGGTATCGGGACAGGCTCAGGGACCGGCATCGGCTCAGGAACTGGCGGTGGCCTGGGGCCAGGAAGCGGCGGTTACACCGGGGGTGGGGTGTTCAGCGTGGGTGGTGGAGTAAGCGAACCTGTCCCCATTTACGATCCAGACCCGCCTTATTCTGAGCAAGCTCGCAAAGCCAAGTATCAGGGGAC
>DATGKJ010000139.1:0-3814 GCA_035294685.1 Terriglobia bacterium
TTCTCGAGAAGGAGCAGGTGAAGCAAATGACGTGTGTATCACAGCAGCCGTGGTCTTCGATGGGTTGACCACACGATGAGCCAGTCCTGCCGGGCAATGGATGCAATCGAAGGGTCCCAGTCTGTACGCCCTTCCTTCGACTGAAATCGTGGCTTCCCCTCGCAAGACTGTCGCGGCCTCGCTGACATCGTGCAAGTGATATGGCAATTCCGCTCCAGGTGCAAAGGTTGCAGCGCCTGTGCTCATCCCTCTGGCGCCACAACGCCGGGACGCAAACTCGCATACGGAGACTCCCGGGGCCAGTGTGGAAAAAGATTTTGCATGGTAGGGAATGATGTGCTCTCTGCTGGATAGAATCCAGGCGGCTTTGTCATATGACATCGCCTTTTCTGAAGATTCGTCTGGCGGTTTCATCTGAACTCCATCTCGTGCGATCAAATCGGTGGCCTCAATTTCCTTCAACCGTCGCTCAGGCTGCTCTGCCACGCTCAGGTGGAATTCTGGCGACAGGAGCGAGGCCCGGCGCCAAGTTCAACTATCAGGATGCGCCCCATGAAATCCGCCTGAAGGTCGCTCAAATCGAATCGATCTGCGCGCTGTATCAAGTGTCGCTGAAGGCTGCCGCACTCCAGTTCCCTGTGGCTCATCCAGCGGCGGCCGCAGTAATTCCAGGATGCCGATCTGAGGCCGAAGTCGAAGAGAACATCAAAATGATACGCTTTGATATCCCGCCCGAGTTCAGGCAGGAACTCCGCCGAAAGGGGCTAATTCCTGATGCGGCTCCGGCCCCTGGATGAATGATCGAGGCAGCTTTCTATAAACACGGTTAATTAACTGTATGCCTGCCTTGCGCGCATTTGAAGGGTCGAATTCTGGAATAAGCTAACCCCATACGAGTGTTGTCTTGCTGCCGCACAATGATACGCATGCGCTTCATGGACGGCGATCGGTTGCTTTATCCAGGCGAGCGGACGCCAAAAGCGATGATGAGCACGGCCAGAACGATTAAAGCCATTCCTTTCACAAATCCGCGAATTGTTTGATGGCTGGCGCCTTTCCATTCCCCCGCCAGCCAACCGAATAGATTGGCGAATAATACCGTTCCGCTGGAAAAGAGGGCGAATGCTATGGAAGGCCCTAACTTTCCCATTTCCCCTGAACTCATCCCATAGAGCAGGATTCCCCCGTACCATAGCGCAGCCATTGAAGCGGCAAGCACCAGGTTCCATAGAAGTGAACCGCTCGTAACATAGTTCGCCAGGGTTTTGTTTTTATACAGCTTGTAAAGCGAGTAGATCACTCCCGGAACAGTTCCGGCATTAAAGGTGACGACGTAGGCCGCATAGAAGGCGAGCAACGATGATGCCCCGGCAGCCTCTGCCGCCGCTAAAATGGCCGTACTCGACTTGCCTCCGTAAATGAAAGCAGTTCCCAGCACTCCCGAGATCAGGCAAACGGTCAGACCTGTCCGAAGACTCCCCTTTACAATTTGCGCGGAAGCATCTGTGCCTTTTGTCTCCTGTTCTTTGCGCGCGCCGGCCTTGCTGTATAGATAAATGCCGAAAACGATGAGAAGGACTGCAATAAAAAGAGTGACGCTGGAGAGGCTGATCAGCTTTTCGGGCGCGTAAGCGATCAGGGGGCCAATCGTTCCTGAGATGATCGCGGTGCACGAGATGATGGCGCTTCCAATGGCAATTCCCACCATCCCGCATCCTAAGCCGTAGAGCACTTGCGCAATCCCCCAGACCGTTCCCGTGATCAGGCCCACCATCAGGTAACTCAATGAACTGGCTCTGAAAATTGAGATGAGGCGTGGCACAGCCGCGAGAGCTGCGATCCAGGGAAAGATAAGCGTTGAAAGGATGGCAAAAATGAGCCAGACATTTTCCCACGCCCATTTTCGCGTGTAACGCATGGGCAAAAGGAAGATGCCGTTTACAAAGCCCGCCGATATGCCCATCAGTATCCCGAGCGCGAAATTACCTTGCACATCCGTCTCCCCAGGAGATTTGATCTGGATTCGTATTCAAAAACGCCAGAAGCAACTAACCCAATGATTGGCGGTCCGGCGTCCGCCAGATCCGTAGCGGTTGACTCTTTATCGGCATTCCACCCTCGCCATGAAGACGGTCTTCCTCGGCCCGCGCGAGCGAACGGGCGTCCGGCATCGACAAGCTCATCGGCGCGAAGTTCATGATCTTATTGAAGGTCCGTCGATTCATCAGGGCGACAGCGTCCTCCGGTCACAACAGAAAGGTCAAAGCCAACATTCGACTCGAAAAAGCATTTCGATTATATAGGATGTCCGATGTCATATAACTATGATTCCCACTCAATGTCAAGGAGAGTTTTTTGAGATGCATTCCCTTTTTACAGAGGGGAACCTGCGCTCCTCCCCGTACGGAGGCATCACGGGAAATCCGAGTGGGGCAGAGGAAGAAAATCGCGCCGCCAGCTTGGCTTGAACGAATTTGCCGGTGAGTGATCTGCGCAATGGCCGCTGGTCAGGCGGCGGGAGCTGAATCGCGCTCAAATGCAGGGAGGGGCGTCTTCGGGTTGGAGCGTGAGAAGAGCTTCTGGCTTGCAGCCGGCCTGTCAGTTCTGGCGCGCGGATTGACCTGAGGAGTCTTCCGAGGAGATGTTCTCGCGGATCTGTTCGAGCTGTTGGTTGCGCAGGGAACGGCCTCTCTGAAACGCTGCCTGAGCCTTCGTAACCTCGCCCAGTTTCATGTAGGATTGACCCAGCAAAACATAGGCGGGGGCGTACGTCGGATTATGAGCCACGGCCTCCTCCAGATGGGCAGCGGCCTTTTCGAACTGAGCCTTGCGCATCCAGGCTCTTCCTAATTCGTAGTGAGCGCACCCTAGCGAAGGTTTCCTCATGACGGTCTTCTCGAGCAGAGGCATTGCTTCGTCAACTTTGCCGGTTTGAATGAGGATGTCGGCCAACTGGCAAACAATCTGGAAACTGTAAGGGTTAATCTCAATCTCTTTCTTAAACTCCTGCTCGGCGTCATCGAAGTCCTGCTTTTTCAAATAAATCTCGCCCAGCGCGGCATGCGCGCCACGAAGATCAGGATTCAGTTTCAGCGCCTGGCTGAACTGGATGATCGCAAGATCGTTTTTGCCTTCGACCTGATAAGCTTGCCCCAAAAGGAAGTGTGCCCAGTAAGAATGAGGATTGTTCCGATAGATGCTCTCGGAGATCTGTTGGGATAGCAGAAGGTGAGCTCGTGAGAGGTCATATAAGAGGGATAGATCCTGAGGGTAAGCTTCCGAAGCCCTCTCTAAGTGTGAGATTGCTTCTGGATAAACACCCTTTGCGAGAAGCGCCCTTCCCAGCCAGAGGTGAGCATCAGAATCCTGTGGCCTTAATGTTAGCGCCTTCTCCAGAGGTTTGACGGCTTTTTCAGGAGAATCGACCTTGCAATAGTCAATGCCAAGGAAGAGGGCGGCGCTTTCTGATTGTCCATCCAGTTCCAGCGCCTTCCTGAAAGCTGAAATTGCTTTTTCGTACTGCTTGAGTGAGTGATAAGCCAGCCCAAGATTCAAATAGGCAGGGGCGAAATGGTTGTTGAGCTTAAGAAATTCCTCAAAGGCGGCAACCGCCGCCGGAAAACTCCCATTCTTCAGATCAGTTGTCCCGGCAAGGAATATAGCCTGAGCGCGGGGTGATAAGCCTGCATTTTGCCCCGCAAATGCCTGCCGGGGGGACGCCATCATCGATAAAGCAAAAATGAGCAGGCCAGCCCAGGTCCCGCAGCGAACGATAGCTTTGACGCGCATTGCCGGATGGCATTTCGAGACTTTC
>DATGKJ010000140.1:0-6136 GCA_035294685.1 Terriglobia bacterium
CTTTGGCTATGAGCTTCCCAGCGTCGATATCGCCGCGCCCGAGGATAAGCGCTGGGCTGGCGAGCGGCTGATGCACAAGGGGCTTGAAATCGTGGTGAGCGCCATGCGGGAAGTGAATCCAGACGTGGTGGTGATGTACTACCAGTTGTCGCCGCTCTTCCTGGATTATCTCGATCTGCACAGCCCCGACGATCTGTTTCTTGCGGCGGGGGAATACGACCTGGAAGCGAATCGCCGTTTCTTCTTCAGCAGCCTTTGCGGAACGCTTGGCGTCCCGACCTATGGCTCTTCGGGATACGACTGGCAAAGCGCGCCGAACATCTGGTTCGACTCAACCGTGGTGGGGACGCTCGGCTCGCTGAATGACTTCAAGGGCGATGAACAGGGCGAGGCCGCCACACCTGAACGGATCGCCAAATACAACGGTCTCATCCACGTTCTGCGTCAATCTTCCGTGTTTCGAGTGCTGCCCTTGGATGCGGAATATGAAGCGCCAACGCGGGGCGCTCGCAGCCGCTCCTGGGCCCGTTTTGAAAATGACGAACTCGTGCTCGTGGCGCTCCGGCCGCCGCGCGATACGAATGGCGCTTTTGATGAGTCGCTGTCCGAAATTCCGCAGGTGCGTGATGCCGTGCGCGGCACGATTCCCGTCGTGGTGGCTTCCCGCGCCCGTGAAGGCATCGAAAAGGCCAATTCACTCGCCGTCGTGCCCTACGGTGACGGCGAGGTGAGCATCCGGCGCGCGCAAGGAAGCCGAGCAGAAGTGATCGAGCACTGGTTCGGCGGCGCAACAACCACTGCGCAGGCGGCAATCCAGGACGGTTTTTGCCGCCTGAAAGCGCGCACGAAAAACGAGAGCAACACCCCTCTTGAATGGCTCGATCTGCATTTTTCATCATAAGCCCCCCTTCACCTGTCATTCTGACGCTGAGCGCAGTGACGTCGGAAAAGCAGAAGGCAGAAGGCCGACATAACCTTCGACTATCATTCTGACGCGGAGCCTTTCGGCTTCGCTCAAGGTAAACTCGATGAAGCATCCGTATCCACAAAGGCAAGCAAATACCGGGATTCTTCACTTCGCTGCGCTCCGCTCGGAGGTAGGGGCGGACGGCGTCCGCCCCAGGGCGCATGCCATGCGCCCCTACAGGCGTGTGCGGGAATGAGGGCGTTCCCCATATGTTGGCCGCTTGGGTTCTCCCGCGGGCGGCGCCGCAAAGCTTAACAGATTGGTGTAAAACTCTTGCAGCCTGTCATTCTGACGCTGAACGCAGTGAAGCGGAAGAATCCCCGCATTTGTAGTAGCGTGATCCTTCGTCGCCTTCGGCTTCCAGGGCGCATGCCATGCGCCCCTACAGGATAAACTCCGCGAAGAGGTCAACATGGCAACGCTCATAGCCGTTTTCAGCAACCTTGTCAGGGCACAATCCGAATGGTTCGCAAGAACATCTTCGCTCGTTCGGAGCGCTGTTTTTTGATTTCGGCGAACCGCTGAGCCTGGGCGGCGGCGCGTTTGTCCTTGGTGCGCTCATAAAGAATCATCAGGTTCAGGTTGGCGGTGTAATGATCAGGTTCGATCTGAACGGCGCGCTGGAGGGCTTCTTCCGCCTGGATATATTTCCGCTGAGTCAGGTAGACCCTTCCAAGACCCGCGTAAGCATCGGCATACTGCGGATGGTAGCGCAACGCCGCCTTAAAATCGCTGATCGCCTCCGCCCACCGATTTTCTTCGCTGGCAATCCGCCCGAGAAAATAGCTTGCAGCGGCAGCCGACTCGGGATTGGAGGCTATCTTTTTCAGTTCCTTGCCGGCTGACACAAGGTCGTGGCTGTAAAAATAGGCCTCACCCAAAGCCAGGATTCCGCGCGGATCATCCGGTTTAAGCCGGCAGAATTTCTGAAAGTATCCAATGGCTTCGCGCGCATCCTCGCGCTGGGTGCATACAGCGCCCAGCGCGTAGTTATAGTAGGGGTTCTGCGGATCGAGCGCCACCGCCTTCTTTAAGGACGCATACGCTTCCTGATGCAAGTCCAACTCCACGCAAACTATTCCAAAAAAGAAATGGATTGCGGCATTTTGCGACTCCAGCGCCCTGGCGTGCGCCAGGTATCCCAAAGCGCCCCGATAGTCGCGTTGCTGATTGGCGACGCGCGCCAGTTCCACCAAGGGAGTTGCTGATTGGGGCTGCTCTCTTGCTGCTTCCTCAAGGGTCGAACGGGCCCGCTCAAACTGACCGGTCTGCTCATAGAGCTTTCCCAGTTGTTGAAGCGTTCTCGATGAGGCCAGTTGGCGCTTGACCAGACCTTCCACCAACCGGATGGCAAGGTCGGTTGAATGCGCCTGAAGCACTGCAAGGATTGGGAGAACGTCAGCCTCCGTGAGGTTCTGACTCCCGAGCAGACGGTTAGCATCCGAATCGGCCAGGTCAAGCTCCCCCAACCCGGCATGATCGGCGCAAAAAAGCGCCAATACGCGCGGCATGTTTTGATCCGCCGATGGCAACCGCAGAAGATGATCAAGCGAGTCTTTGTAGGAGCCTTCCTGCAACTGCAATACGGCATACTGGTAATTTGCTTCCGTATTTCCGGAATCAAACCTGAGCAGCGCGCGGTAGATTGCAATCGCTTTCGTCCTGACCTCGGGATTTTTGCCGGCTTCAACCTGATAAAGGTGACCGAGATTCAAATAGGCCCCGGCATAGTGAGGCGACTCCTGGATAGCTCTTTTAAAATCCTGTTCCGCCGCAGGCTCACGCCCTTGCTGGGCATCGACCACGCCCAGGAAATTGTGCAAAGCTGCCTCATGAGGATAAGTTTTGAGGACGCGCAGCAATAGGGATCGCGCCTCGTCCAGTTTTTCATGAGAGATTAAATCCTGCGCGCGTTCAAGAGCAGGCAGTGGACTGGCAGTTTGACTCCGCTGAACCGAGGGCGAGGAGGTCGCATCACGAGCGGGATTTGACTGGCTGAGGGATAAAGCAACACCCGTTGAGCGCAACACGATCAGGAATGAAAGCGCGATGATGCCTTTCAATATGACTGCGGCAAGAGACAGATTTGGGAAACGCATGAGGCCGTTACGTCTCTCTGGAAGAGGCGCCCAATGCCGTTGTGAGCTCTTCGGAGATCTGGCTGGCGGTACGCATGACGGCTTTCGGGAGGGCCTCAAGCTGCGGCGGCGACAGACGAAATTTAGGCGCGGAAACGCTGACAGAAGCGACCACTTGCTTGCCGGAGCGAATGGGCGCTCCAATGCAATAGCCGCCCGGCACGGTTTCTTCATTATCCTCAGCATATCCCTGCTCTCGGACGCGGGCGAAATCGGCGCGGATCATTGCCTGATCGACCATCGTATGGGAAGTCAGAGGATAGACGCCGTAGGCATCCAGCAACCGATCGATGACTTCCGGGCTTTGAAAGGCCGTGATGGCTTTGCCGAGCGACGAGGCATAAGGCTGTAAGATCCTGCCTTGAAAATTCGACATGCGAATGTGTTGCGGGCTTTCGAGCACTTTTACCACCCGGATGTGGTCATCGAAAAGATAGCCTAGAGAAACGGTCTCGCCAATCTCATTATGAAGCGGCCTCAGAAATTCATCGGCGACCGACTGTAAAGTACGTAGCATGGCCCAGGCTCCGGCTGCGGGCCAAAAAACGGCTGCGCTGTACCGCTCGCTGTCATCTTGAATGATGTAGCCTAACGAACTGAGCGTGCGCAGAAGCCGCAATGTGGAGGGTTTGCCGAGACCGCAAAATGAGGCAATCTCACGCAAAGGCATGGGCTGGCCGCGCCGGGCGATATGCTCGAGGATTTTCAGTCCTTTCGCCAGCGCGCGCGAACTGCCGGTTGTATGCGGGATTGTTTTGGCATTGGTTCGCATCGCAAAGAATTTGACAGCCCCTTATCAAAAGTCGTTCATTCGTCTCAATTCAGATCGAAGAACAAATTTGAAGGCACACGGGAAGCCATCCTTGAATCCACCGCTTGAATCCCTCGATCTCCCCTTGAAGCCGCGCCCCAGCTTTCCAACCCAACGGCCCCAGCGCATAGCCGCGAGCCCCGAGCGCTATTTTGATTCCCCAAATTGCGGGAAGCCTGTCAACACGTCTCACGACTTCCAGCAGAAGCTTCTGCAGGGCCTGACGCTTTTCAGCCTGCCCCGATTGATGAGCCCGGTAAATCGCCGTCAGCAATTCCGGACAGAAAGCGGCGATCCCTGAAATCGCGCCGTCGGCGCCATGAACCAGAGCATCCTGAAACAACCGGTCGTTCCCGCAGAAAATCCGAACATTGTTTCGCTTTTTCGCCCTCTCCCAAACTACCAGATTTCGAGCCAGACCAGAACTGTCCTTTACGCCAGTAATGTTCGGAACCGTCTTAATCAAACCCAGGATCTGCCGCAATCCAAGCGTAGCCGTGAACTGAGGAATATGGTAGAAGATAACCGGAAGCGGCAACTGTTCGGCAACTTCGGCAAGAAAATCGGCCAAATCCTCCGGAGCATATCGGAAGAAAACAGGCGGCGGGAGCAAGGCCGCTTTGGCGCCGCAATCAGCGGCAATCCTGCCCAAACGAAGCGTCTGGCCCCGATTCTCTGCTCCAATCCCCATGAACACTGCCAAACGTCCGTTCACTCTCTGGATTGCTCGGCAGAATATTCGTTCTCGCTCCCGAAGGTCGCAGGATGCATACTCGCTGGTCGCCCCGCCGACGCACACTCCGGCGATGCCTGCCTGCATCAGAAAATCAATGATTGGATCGAGTCGCCCTTCATCGCATCTCCCGTCAGATTTGAAAGGAGTCGGAAGCGCTGCATAGACGCCTGAATGAATTTCCATCTACCCTCGCACTTTTAGCGGCTTCTCCACTTCAACCCAGATCACTCATCGTTGCCTTATCGTCAAGATGAGCGCGCAAAACGTCATTACCATAATTTAATATATATTTCAATAATAAAAAATTTATGAGTTTTAATGAAATACAAGATTAATTTTTTACTTGACTTAGATTTTTAAACATAATAGTTTAATTTACCTGGTAAATGGTCAGTTTTTATTGAAAAAGGCGTGTAAACATAGAACAAGTTCTTGCCGGAGATGCGCTTTTCCTTAGGAAATGAGCGCACAAGGAGGTCTTGCGATGAAAAAGATTGCGGGGCTCGCGCTGTTTGCAGCGCTCTTGTCTGTATCGCTGCTAGGCCAGCAAAATGGCGCGACGGTGACAGGCCACATCTACGATCCGTCTGGAGCGCCGGTCGCAGGAGCGAAGATCACCGCCCAATGGGTGGCGACCGGGGCCGTCTTCAGCGCCGCCTCAGATGCGACTGGCCTTTATCAACTTCCGTTTCTGAATCCTGGACAATATACGTTCACGGTTGAAAAGCAGGGCTTCAGGCAGATTGTCCAAAGCGGAGTGACGCTGACCGTGGGTCAGAAGGCTGTGATGAACTTCTCCCTGCAACTGGGAAGCGTCGCTCAATCCATCAGCGTCACTGCCAATGCGCCTATTCTTCAAACCGAATCGGGCGACCGAAACTGGACCATCGGCTCCGCGCGCATCCAAGCCATCCCTCTGCGCGGCCTCAATTCCATTGAGACCACCTGGTTCTCGCCGGGCGTCACGGTGGTCGCTTCAGTGCAGAAGCTTCGTCCGTTCGACACATCAGGCAGCCAAAGCGAGGCGATCAACGGCGGACAGGCGGGGCAAAACGGGCAGACAAGCGGAAACCTGGTTCTGGTCGATGGCATTTCCAGCAACACCCATGCGGTCGGCGTCGGCTTCAATGCGATTTCCGATACGGTCCAGGAAATCAACGTCCAGGGAACGATGTATGACGCCGAGTACGGCTGGAGCACCGGCGGCGTGGTGAACACCATTACCAAAGGCGGCACCAACGCGTGGCACGGAGACGCCTACGAATACATTCAGAATACCATCTTCAATGCCAACACCTGGGGCAACAACCGCAATGGCGTCCCCCGCATCCCCTGGCACATCAACATGTTTGGCGGCAGCGTCGGCGGCCCGATTGTTCACAACAAGCTGTTCTTCCTCTTCGCCTATCAGGATATCCGCCAGGTGCAACAGGATCCTTTTGTAACGACCGTGCCCACCATGGCCATGCGGAGCGGAGATTTTT
>DATGKJ010000141.1:0-3057 GCA_035294685.1 Terriglobia bacterium
CACGGCGCTTTTTCACGAAGGGGGAAACGAGCATTATCAACTGCGCCTGGCGCAGGCCCTGGTCGCCTCGGGCCATCTGGATGAGGCGCGCACTTACCTGACGCGATTGTGGCAAGCCGATCCGGCAAGCGGCCCGGTTAACCTCGAGCTCGCGCGGCTTGCCATCCGCCGGGGCGATGTCGCCCAGGTGATCAACTACTATCACAATGCCATCGATGGAGTTTGGCAAGGGGACTCAGAGCAACTGCGGCGCAATCTGCGGCAGGCGCTCTGCGAATATCTCATCGAGCATGGCCGGCGCGCTGAAGCGGTGGCGGAACTGATGGCCCTCTCGGCTGAAACTCCCGATAACCCGCAATTGCGAACTCAGGTGGGCGATCTCTACCTGAAGGCGCAGGATTATGACTCCGCACTGAAGGAATTCCGCCGCTCGCTGCGCTTGGATCGCAAACAGGAAGCCGCGTGGGCCGGCGCGGGAAAGGCGGCGTTTGAAATGGCGGATTACCGGGCAGCGCGAGGTTATCTGACGCATGCCCTGGAGTTGGACCCGAAAGATGCGGATTCCGCCCGCATGCTGGAGATGGCAAATCGCATCCTGGCGATTGATCCATTTGACCGCTTCGTTTCGACGAGAGTTCGTCGCCAGCGAGTCATCTTTGCGTTTCAGCACGCTCTGGCGCGCATGGAAAGCTGCGCTCAAAGCCGTGGAGAAAATCTGAACGCCTCCACTCCGCAAACTGATTTGCAAAAGCTGTATGCCAGCGCTCTGAAGGTGAAGCCGGAAATGCGGGAACAAATCCTTCGCCGCAGTCCGGACCTGATCGATTCCGCAATGGCGCTGGTTTTTCAGGCCGAGCAGGTTATCGCGCGTCAATGCGGACCGCCTCACGGCATAGACCAGGCCCTGCTCCTGATCGCCCAAAAGAACGGAGTCGCGGAGTAGATGCAGGAAAAGAGAGCCACGCCAGGTAAAGAGGCGGGAGGGCCTTCGGATTCCGCAGAGTCCCAGCCTCCGCTGTCTGTTCCAGCCGCGCAGGGGGCGGTCGGTCGGAGTCGAAATAAAGTCCTCGCCTTTCTGTCAGCCTGGAAGGCCCATGCCCGAATTCTGGCCGAAGAGGAGAAACTCACTTTCCCTCACTCCTTCGGCGAAATCGTTCGTCAGGCGGTGGCGCGCATCATCCGCGGCCTGGCCTTGCGCGAGGGCAATCTCTTTCTGCTTCTGGCGGTCGTTATCGGGCTTGCTTCCGGCCTGCTGGTTGTCTGTTTCCGCATCGCCATTGAAGGAGCGCGGCTTTGGTTCTTTGGTTCGTCTCTCACGGCTTCGCCCCTTCGAGTGCTCTTGATTCCAGCGGTGGTGGGATTAGTGATTGCCGCATGCATTATGTTGCTGTTTCGAGGCGTGCGCGGAAGCGGCGTGAACCAGACCAAGGCGGCGGTTTACATCTACGACGGTTACATCCCGTTTCGGACTGTCATCGGGAAGTTTGTGCTTTGCGCGCTGGCGATTGGCAGCGGGCAGTCTTTAGGCCCCGAAGACCCTTCGCTTCAGATCGGCGCCGGCATTGCTTCGGCTCTGGGAAGGTGGCTGCGGCTTTCGCGCGAAAAAATCCGACTCATCGCACCGGTGGGCGCAGCGGCGGGCCTTGCCGCGGCGTTCAACGCTCCCATCTCCGCCACCATTTTTGTTATTGAGGAAGTGATCGGCCAATGGAGCGCAGGCGTGCTGGGAGCCATCATCCTGGCCGCGGTCTCCAGTGTAGTCGTGATGCGCGGTCTTCTCGGCTCCGAACCTCTTTTTGGAGTTCCACCCTATCGACTGGCCAACCCCACGGAGCTTCTGGCTTATGCCGTTCTGGGTGTGATTGGCGGGTTCTCATCGCTCGTCTTCGTGAAGCTCATCGCCAATCTCCGTCCGCGGCTAAAAGCTCTGCCCACGTGGACGCATTACGCGCAGCCTGCCGCGGCGGGGCTTCTTGTCGGCGTCATCGGGCTCTGGTTCCCCCAGGTTATGGGCGCCGGCTACTACTACATTGACCAGGCCATGCACGGCCAGTATCTGTGGGAAATTCTCGCTTTTCTGGCTATTTTCAAGATTCTGGCCACCACGATCTCGTTTGTAAGCGGAACGCCCGGAGGCATGTTTGCTCCCACGCTTTTCATCGGAGCGATGATTGGTGGGGCGGTGGGAGGCGTGGAGCATCATTTTTTCCCCGCTCTAACCGGGCCGATAGGCGCTTATGCTCTGATCGGAATGGGAACCTTGTTTGCCGGCTTTTTGCGCGTGCCGATGACCTCCGTCTTCATGGTGCTGGAACTCAGCGGCAACTATTCCATTATTCTGCCGGTGATGGTCTCCAATACGATCGCCTACCTCATCTCGCGCAAATACCAGTCCATGGCGCTGTTCGATCTCCTTTCAAGCCAGGACGGGGTGGAGTTGCCTTCGATGGAAGAACAGCGTGAGGCCTCCGCGCTCCGCGTCGAGGATGCCATGAAACCCATTCCTGGCCCTGTTTTGCGGGGCGAAGAGACCTTTGCCGAAGCTCTCGAACGGGTAAGCGACTTTCCGGAGCAACATTTCCTGGTGAATCAGGGAAAGCGAGGGTGGAGCACGGTGACTAAGGAAATGCTGGAGTGGCACGCGACCCCGGAGAAAAAGGACCGTCCGCTCAGCAGCCTGCCGCCCAGCACACGGCTGCCCTGGCTGCATCCTGACCAGACCCTGGATGTTGCAATGCGGATGATTGGCGACCGTCCGTTTCTACCCGTCGTGAATCGCGCGAATTTTGAAAGGATCGAAGGCGTTATTTCGTTGCAGGACATCCTCAATGCCTATCGCAAGGCGCGTCCGTAAATCCGGGCAGGTTGCTGAAAACAGTTGCGGACACTGTCATTCCGAACCCTTCGCTTGTCATTCTACAGGGGATTACAAATTATAGTGACGACTTCTTCTGTAGCGCCGGTGTCCCCACCGGCGTCTTTCGGCGCTGAGAGCCTGCCCTGAACGAAGTGAAGGGACAGCGCCGCTACAGCAAATAGTGTCACTATAATTTGTAA
>DATGKJ010000142.1:0-5792 GCA_035294685.1 Terriglobia bacterium
CCCAGGAAGCCGAAATTCTCTATCACATTTATTTTCAGGACTCGCAAAAGAAGGATTATTTCTTTTTCGCGCGCAAGTATATGGAGCGTGACCCACTCCAGCCCATGGCCGGGGTGCGCGAGATTCTTCATGATTACACCACGGCTTACTGCCACCTGACGGAGACAGAATCCGGCAGGGAGTTGGGCATGGCGTTGCTGAAGTTCAAAACCTTTGAGGACTTGCCGGCCGTTGAGAGCTTTGCCGAATTTCTCAAATCATTTCAGGTGACGGGGACGGAGAGTTCGTGGCTCAAGGCCCAGGCGCGCCTGCGCTTTCTGGCTTTTACCAATCAGTTCGTCATCCGCGAGTATGAGCCTCTCAGCTTGGCCGCGGATATGACGGCGGACGAAGTGCGGGAAGAGGTGCTGCGTGGGGCGACCACAGCGGATGAATTCAGCACGCGGCCCACAGCCGAATTGCAGCAGATTCTGCGCGAGACGCCGACTCTTCCGCTTGAAACGCTCATCAATCACGGCGGCGTGACCATTGATTACGCCAACCGGCGCATCTGGCGCGATTCCTTCTGGAAAGGGTCTTTCGCCAGAGATTCACTCCTCGGCTGGGAAGAGCGCGTCCGCAACGCCGCGTTGGGAGAAGGCGCATCGCAAGCGGCCTCGGTCTATACCAGCGGCAGCTTCTGGAAACGGTTTGATTCCATTCAGGACGGCGAAGCCGTCGGTTATGTGGTGAATTACGAGCTTCATAGCCTGCCCGGCAAGCCCCTCGTGAAACAGGTAAAGTATCCGGACGACAATCGCAAGTATTTCCGCGCCGGCGACGATATCCTGCTCCTCACCTACCAGAACGAGCCTTACCGCAAGGTCTACGATACGATCAAAGCCATCGACAAGGACAACTGCATCGGCGTGATGCACCTTGGAGAATTTCCGAACGGCGTCGAGTTCGCCACGTTTGTGATGGCGCGCAACAATTATCCCTTTGAAAAGATGTCGGTGCCTGACCATCAGGCTATTTTTAACGGCGATCACGTCCATGTGCCTTTGCCGAACGAAATTACCGGCGCGTGGGAAGGCCACCTGATTTTCCTCACGCGGCCGGATGTGAGCCTGTTGAATCAATTGAATCCTGTAGCATTCCGGCTGAAGTTTTTGCCTGCCTCGAATGGCGTGGCCGGACATTACCAGTTCGGGATTCTTTCAGGAAGCATGCAGGTGCAGTTCACCGATGAGTTTGTGGAGTTGCTGGATTTCACAAAATTCCACGATGAGATCCGCATGATTGACAATCAGACGATGATTGGCAAGTGGGTGTCGCCGCCCGCACCCGTCTGGCTGAATAATTTGCTGGTGCATAAGGCACTGGAAGGGTATCTTGAGCCGGGCAAGGACCGGCTGGCGTTTTATTATCTCCTGACGCGTGCATCCTAGCCCGGCCATTTTACAACTCAAGCCCGACGCGGCGGCCTTGGTCCCCCCACCAGGGCCGCCATCTCTCTTCGCCTCCGATCCGAGAGACACTTCAACCCCACATAGGGGATACGATGTGACTGGGCTCTACCAGGTTCGTGCTCCGGTTGACAGAGTTCGGAAGTGACCGGTAAACTTTATAAATTGAGCCTAATCAATTAAGTTCACTGGCAGGCCTGACAATGGATTTTGATCAGGACGTGGCCGAGATGAGGTCTTTTTATGTATGCCATTTTTAGGACCGGCGGGAAACAATACAAAGTTTCCCCCGGTGATGTGATTCGAGTGGAAAAGTTGCCGGCGCAGGCGGGCTCCCAGGTGGAGTTTAACCACGTCTTTGCGGTTCGCAAGGACACGCTGCGGGTGGGGGACCCTTTAGTGAAAGACGCCAGGGTGACCGGCGTCGTTCTGCGCAACGGAAGGGCCAAAAAAGTTCGGGTGTTGAAGTACAAGCGCAAGAAGCAGTATCGGAGGACTTCAGGCCACAGGCAGGCCTTCAGCGAAGTGCTGGTACAGGAGGTTGTGGGCGGTTAGCCTCTTTTGAGATTGGAACCTGACCTCGGGGAGTTGATGGAATGGCGCACAAGAAAGGTTTAGGCAGTTCACGCAACGGGCGAGACTCCAACTCGCAGCGTCTGGGCGTTAAACGCTTTGACGGCCAGCTCGTTTCAGGCGGATCGATTCTGGTTCGGCAGCGCGGGACGCGCCTGAAGCCGGGCGAGAATGTGGGGATCGGTAAGGACGACACGCTCTATGCCAAAGTGAGCGGCGTGGTGCGATTTGAGGATAAGGGCCGGTCGGGCCGCTACGTCAACATTGTCGTTCCTGTGGCAAACTAGCGTGTGGAGCACAAATCCTTGATGCTTCATCGCGCCCCTCCTTGCGCAGCGTTAGCGGAAAATAATAACGGGTGCGGGAAGGGGAATAAAGTTTTCGCTTCAAGACGCGGAAGCATGCAGGTTTTTCACATGGAGAGGCATTAAGCGTCAACTAGGCGACAAGTTAAGCCCCGAAGCGGCGGAAGGCTGAAGACAAAGTTCGGCCTTTCACCGCTTTTTTTGTCTGTGACTGATGAAATCGAGCAGCCGGTCGCCGTGTAGCCACGGTTCGCCAGGCAGAAGCTTTTCATGTTCATTGATGAAGCCAAAATTCGCGTGATGGGCGGCCATGGCGGCAGCGGCTGCGTGGCTTTCCGCCGTGAAAAGTATGTTCCGCGAGGCGGACCGAGCGGGGGTGATGGCGGCGATGGCGGCAACGTTTATCTCGAAAGCAGCGAACATCTCAATACCCTGCTGAAATTTCGCTATAACCCTGAGTTTACGGCAGAGCGGGGTCGCCACGGTGAGGGATCGAATCGACACGGTAAAAGCGGCGGGGATTTGATCGTTCAGGTGCCGGTGGGCACTCTCGTTTACAATAATCAGACAGACGAATGTTTGTGGGATTTTACGGCATCTGGCCAGCGATTCCTGGCTGCCCGAGGCGGCCGAGGCGGAAGGGGGAATGCGCGCTTCGCCACCTCGGTGAATCAGGCGCCCCGGCGCGCCGATCCGGGCCAGCCGGGGGAAGAGCTGGAACTGAGGCTGGAATTGAAGTTGCTCGCGGATGTGGGGCTGGTCGGATTCCCCAATGTCGGCAAGTCCACACTCCTTGCCCGCCTGAGCGCAGCGCGGCCTCGAATAGCGGACTACCCTTTCACGACGCTTGAGCCTTACCTTGGCGTTGCCGGGCTGGATGGCGAGCGATCATTCGTCATGGCGGATATTCCCGGTTTGATTGAGGGCGCACACGAGGGGCGCGGTCTGGGCACGCGATTCCTCCGGCACATCGAGCGCACCCGCTTGTTGCTTCACCTGATCGACGTGGCTGAGGGCAGCGAGCGCGATCCGGTGGAGGACTACCACGTGATCTTGAGCGAGCTTGAAAGCTTCAGCCCCGAGTTGGCGCGCAAGCCGATGCTCCATGTGGCCTCCCGCGTGGATGCGACCGGAAACGGAGAGAAGCTTGGCGCGCTCAGGCGGTTCTGCCAGCAGCAAGGGGAGCCGCTTTATGAAATCTCCGCCGTGACAGGCGAGGGCCTGGAAGGGATGAAAAATGCGATTTGGGCAGCCCTGGAAAGCCTCTCCCGAGTTCCTGTCCCGGCTCAGAATTCTCGAAAGGCACAGCTTGAAGGACCGATCTCCAGGTGAAAATCGCGCTGTTTGGCGGCACGTTTGACCCCATTCATTTCGGCCATTTGCGCGCGGCTCGCGCTGCCGTCCGCAAGTTCCGCCTGGACCAAATTCTGTTCGTGCCCTCGGGTCACCCGCCTCATAAACCTGAAGGCGATTTAACGCCTTTTGCCCATCGTTTTGCGATGGTTTCGCTCGCCTGCGCCGGCGAGGCGAAATTTGTTCCGTCGCTTCTGGAAGTCCCTGACGGCGAGCCACAATACTCGATTGACACCGTCCAAAGGTTTAAGAAATCATTTGGCCCTCAGGATCATCTTTTCTTTATGGTAGGGATGGATGCTTTTCTTGACCTGCCGCACTGGAAAGATCCTCGCAAGCTCCTGAACCTGATAGACTTTATTATCGTCTCCCGACCGGGGTTCCGCGTTGAAGACATCCTGAAAGTGATTCCGACTCAGATGGTCAAAAAGCACAAGAGAGAGAAGGTGATCCAGCTTCAGCGCGTTCAACTCCACATTTTGGATGGAGTCCATGTCCCCGTCGCTTCGCATGAAATTCGCAGCGCGATACGGAACGGGCGCTCCGTTGCTGGCCTTATCCCGCCGCTTGTGGAAGAATACATTATGAAGGAAAAAGTCTATAAATCAGAAACTCGCCGGAGAGCGCGCTCATGAGCCCGGGGCTTCGGGATGCCATCGGGGCCGCGCAGGACCGAAAGGCGTTGGATTTGAGCGTGCTCGATCTGAAGGAGGTTTCGTCTTTCACAGACTTCTTTTTGATTTGCACCGGCACTTCCACTCGCCACACGCAAGCCATCTGCGATGGCATTGTCGAGCGGCTTAAGAACTCCGGGCTGACGCCGGCTCACATGGAAGGCTATTCACAGGCCGAATGGATCCTGTTGGACTATCTCAGTTTCGTCATTCACATTTTTGTGGAGCGCGCGCGGCTTTTTTACGATCTGGAGCGGTTGTGGAAAAATGCGCGTCGGGTTGAGGCGCCGGAAACAGAAGCCTAGCGCAGGCTTGAGGGCCGTATTCAGACCGCCGAGCGCCCTCGCCACAGTATCTTAGAGCCATCAATCCTCTTAGGTTGACATGCGCATCCGCCTCATCTGGAAGGGCAGGACTAAAGACGAGCATCTCCGGGCGCTCCAGGCGGACTATCAGGCTCGCATCGCTCACTTTTCAAAGCTGGAAGTGGAGCAACTCACTGCCGATCGCTCTTCTCGAACGCGGAAAGAGGGGGTTCTATCGACTTCCGAGAAGAGGCTTCTGGAAAAAGTGGCGTGCAGCCGAAAAGTGGTTTTGGATGAACGCGGCGAGGAGTGGACATCCGCTGAATTCGCCCGGTGGATGAGCGCGTGCGCCGTCAAGGGAATCCGCGAACTGGCCTTTCTGATCGGAGGGCCAGAGGGTTTTTCGGAAGCTTTTCGGGAAGAGGCCGACGTGCTGCTTGCGCTCAGCCGCATGACTTTAACGCGCGATTGGGCCCGGACACTGCTGTTGGAGCAAATCTATCGCAGCTTCACCATTCAGCATGGGTATCCCTATCCGCGCTAGCGTAACTGAAATGCGTGACATGGCTTGAGGCTTCGATGTCATGCCGAGGCTTATGCCTGTCATTCTGACGCCGAGCGCAGTGAGGCGGAAGAATCCCCTGTATTTCGGCCCAAAGTAGCAGAGCATCGACTTTATCAGCTCTTGTTGTTGGCGGGAATACGTCGCTGACGAAATCCCGTCACGCAGCGAAACCAAGGGATGCAGCCCTCACGAGCTTATTCTTGAGGCGAGAATTCGAGGAGGCATTTTTGCCCGAAGCGAAAAAAGGGTTGATCATCGTTCATACGGGACCGGGCAAGGGTAAGACGACAGCCGCCTTGGGGACCGCTTTCCGCGCTGTCGGCCAGGGTATGAAGGTGTTGATGGTACAATTCATCAAAGGCTCGTGGCATTATGGCGAGTTGGACGCCGCCAGGATGCTGGGGGATGAGAAGTTTCAAATCCTGCCCATGGGGCGCGGCTTTGTGAAAGTGGGAGTGGAAAAGCCCGATCCTGAGGATGTCCGTCTGGTAGAGGAAGCCTGGGCCTTCGCCTTGGAGAAGATCGCGAGTCGCGCATACGACCTCGTCATATTGGATGAAATCAATTAC
>DATGKJ010000143.1:0-2018 GCA_035294685.1 Terriglobia bacterium
TGGCCTTTGTCACAAGGCTCCGGCCCGGCCCGTTACCGAACCAAGCCGCTTGTCAGCTACCAGACTTACCGACAACTATCTGGGTGGGACTTTCACCCACCAGTGATCTGCGCCGTTGGGGCGCACCGGAGAATCTCTGTATTTCGACCCAGATAAACTTCGCGAAACACTCGCAATTGCAGAACCAAACAAAGGCAGGGACTCTTCGTCGTCTTCGGCTCCATCGAAAAACATTTTTAAGTCCTTTAGAATCAATGAAATCCTGAAACCACGTTTTTCATTCAATTGGATGGGCCGCAGGCCCATGAGGACTCCTCAGAATGACAAGCTGCAAGAGTTTTTCAACAACCCGTGAGACACTTTAGCCTCATAGCACGGTGCCGGTATCGAGCGATTAATAACATTTTATTGCACTCCTTGACGAGCCGAGCTAAGATGCATAATCGCACAGGTGGTTTGCATCGAAGCCGATTCAAGAACGTAAGTGGGCGTGACTGCTTTTGATGTTGTTAAAAGTGAACGGCAGCGCCAGATTTCGAGACCAAGCCGCGCGCCGGGTCATTTCAAATCTCATATCGCGCATAAGATGACATCCCCCGCAACGCCCAGGCAGTCCGGCAAGGGAAAGTCATCTTCGCCATGGGTGATTCCAACTGGAGGGGAATCTCGATGCGAGAGGAAAAATAATGTCGAAGTGGTGGGAAAAAGAAAGAGAGAAAGATGCGAAGAATCGGTCTCAGCAACGAACGCTTCCGAAACCTCAGACAACCCTCCCTAGAATTGAGGAGACTCCACCGGCATTGGAAGGGATAACCCCAGCCGCGCCGGCGACTCCAAATTACTTCACAGAAGAGAGAGTAGAAAAAATCATGACAGAAACCACATCGAAACCCTCCTCCTATAGTTCAAACAGCCAGCACCAAACATATCTGGGCGGCTCGGTAGCGCTGAAAGGAGAGCTTACCGGCAACGAGGACCTGACGATTGACGGCCAGTTTGAAGGGACGATCAATCTGAAGGATTGCTCTTTGACCATCGGCCAGCACGGCCAGGTGAAGGCGGATATTACCGCCAAGCAGGTGGTGGTGAGCGGAAAGCTCGACGGGAAGATTAACGCTCGCGAAAAGATCGATATTCGCCGCACAGGGAACGTGGTGGGAGACCTGGTGTCGGCGGGCGTGGCGATTGAAGACGGGGCTTATTTCAAAGGCAGCATCGAAATCCTTCGCGATGAAGAGAAGGCGCTGCCCCGGGCTGCCGCTTCCGCCTACAGCTCTTAACGAGCAGAGGGCTTTGTGAGGCTGCGTTAGAAGAGGCGGTGTCTCTTCGCCGCCTTGAGAATGGCGGCTCGTGGCTTTAAAAATAAAAAGTTGCGCTGCGTAAGGCTTTGGCCCGCAAGAGCCGCTTCGCCGTTGCCTCCGCGCAAGCAGGTCTAAGGATTCCCGCTTGCGCAGGAATGGCGCCGGTATTTTCATGCGATGTGGTTGGGCCAAAGACTCCTGAATTCTCCTTGAGGGCAGGTTCTCACTGTCGGCCTCGATTTTCAATCGTTCGAGCGCAGGAGATATCGCTCTACCGGCTTTTAGACGCAGGCTCCTTTGATGCCGCCATCGTCTTGGGAGGCCACGTGTGCAAGGCGATGTCGGCCACGAAGTGATGTTGCGGATTGGTGAAAAGAACGCTTCGGGGACCGCCGCGCGGACAGCAGGCGGCATCCCCATCATCAGCCAGGGACTCGATTGGTTCTGGCAGCACCTGCGCGACGTGCGCAATCCGCGCATTCTTGATTGCGGTCCGGTTTCTCCCGGCACGCTTCAGACATTGCTGAGGCGCGGGGCCAAGCTTTACGTGGCGGACCTGATGACTCCGGCCTTGCAGGGAGACCCGAGGTTTTGGGATCGGAGCGGCAAAATTCCGGTCTTCTTAACCTCCGATTTTCTCAGCCAGCTTCCTGACAGTCCTGAAGGCTCGTTGACCGGAATCCTGAGTTGGAATCTGCTGGACCTGGTTCCGCGCGA
>DATGKJ010000144.1:0-3048 GCA_035294685.1 Terriglobia bacterium
TTACAAATTATAGTGACGACTTCTTCTGTAGCGCCGGTGTCCCCACCGGCGTCTTTCGGCGCTGAGAGCCTGCCCTGAACGAAGTGAAGGGACAGCGCCGCTACAGCAAATAGTGTCACTATAATTTGTAATCCTCAATAAATTCTTCCCTCTGTCATCCTGACACCGAGACCTTCAGCTTTGTTCAGCGTAAACCCTG
Source organism: Terriglobia bacterium (assembly GCA_035294685.1). GTDB lineage: Bacteria > Acidobacteriota > Terriglobia > UBA7540 > UBA7540 > RH2-MAG17b. The sequence continues at coordinate 200 of DATGKJ010000144.1, forward strand.
CGTTCCCCCTTATCGAAGGAGGGGCCAGAGGTGGTGAACGTCGCACCAATCTGACCTCATTCCTTGCAAACAATTACATCGGCAGGGCGCCAGCCTCCTGGTTCTTCTTTTCGCTAAATTTCGGAAGTGGACTCCGGAACGTTGTAAAATTCTAATATGCGGATAAGGCTTTTCCTGTTCATCTCACTGGTTGTGGGCATTACGGTGGTGTCTTATCTTTTCGCCGTTTATCAGGTGGGAGCGGAAAAGAAAACGCTGAAGCAGGAGGTCATCAAGCGATCGGAATTATTTGCGGAAAGCCTCGACGTCAGCGTCGAACCGCTGGTTCAAAGCCGATCTTTTCGCACCTTGAAGCGCCTTGTGGAAGGATTCGGCAATCGCGAGAGGCTGGCGGGCGTGGTTGTTTACGATGATCGCGGCGGCGTGCTGGCCACGAACTCCGATATTGCGCAGCGACTCAAGAGGGTTCCTGCGGTCGTCGACCAAGCCATCGTCAAAGACACTGGAAATGGAGCTTTCCTCGCCCTCAACCAGGAGTTGATGTACGTCTACGCGCTCCCCATCCATCGCGATCAGAAAGTGGCGGCGGTGCTTGCCGTCTATACGGATGCCAGCTACATTGACGCGCAAAGCTCCCAAATGTGGCGGGCAACGTTCCTTCGCATTCTGGTTGAAATGCTCATTGTTGCCTTGATCACCGTCTTTGTGATCCGGTGGACGATGATGGGCCGCATTGCGAAAATGACGCAGTGGCTTCAGGAACTGCGCGCCGGCAAAGTTTCCCCGCATCCAACCTTCGTTCCTGAAGAGGACATGTTCAAACCGCTGGCGCAGGAAGTGACGCATCTTGCGCGAAGCCTGGCGGCCGCTCGGGCGGCGGCGGTAGAGGAAGCGCGCCTGCGCGAGGCGGGGGAGTCGCTCTGGACGGCGGAGCGGCTGCGCATTTTCGTGCAAAGCAAGCTGGAAGACAGCCGGCTCTTCGCCGTCTCAAATCGCGAGCCTTACGAGCACGTGCGTCGCGGCAAGGAGATTGTTCCGATTGTCCCCGCAAGCGGCCTGGTGACAGCTCTTGAGCCGATTCTGCGCGCCTGCGACGGAACCTGGGTGGCGCACGGCGGCGGCGACGCAGACCATGAAACCGTGGATGCGAACGATCGCCTGCGCGTGCCGCCGGAGGACCCTCACTACACGCTGCGCCGCGTCTGGCTCAGCAAAGAGGAAATTGAAGGCTACTATTATGGCTTTGCCAACGAAGGGTTGTGGCCCCTCTGCCATATTGCCCATACTCGTCCAACGTTTCGCGCAGAGGACTGGGCTTTCTACGAAGAAGCCAACCGGAAGTTTGCCAAAGCGGTGATCGAAGAGATGGAAGGGGCTGAGCGGCCCATTGTCCTGGTGCAGGATTATCACTTTGCGCTGTTGCCGCGCTTGATCAAGGAAAATTGCCCTCATTGCCGCGTGGCGATTTTTTGGCATATCCCCTGGCCCAATGCCGAAGCGTTTGGCATCTGCCCCTGGCAGCGGGAATTGCTGGAAGGGTTGCTGGGCGCAGACCTTATCGGCTTTCACATTCAATCGCACTGCAACAACTTTCTGGAAACTGTGGATCGCGCCCTGGAATCGCGCATTGACTGGGAGCGATTTGCAGTGAGTCGGCGCAAGCATATCACGCTGGTCAGGCCTTTCCCCATCAGCGTGGATTTTCACGAGAATCCGGAGAGCCTCAGCGCGCCTGCCTCAAACGGCTCCATTTATCTTGAACGCAGCGCCTTGTTCCGCGAATTAGGCGTTCAGGCCGCTTTCATGGGCGTGGGCGTGGACCGCGTTGATTACACGAAGGGCATTCTCGAACGCTTTCGCGGCATCGAGCGGTTTCTTGAGAAATATCCCTCTTATCGCGGCAAGTTTACCTTCGTGCAGATCGGGGCTCCGAGCAGAACTCACATCAAGCGTTATCATGATCTGCTGGCCGATGTGGAATCCGAAGCGGATCGAATCAACTGGCGATTCCAGACCGCCGTCTGGCGGCCCATTGTTTTTCTGAAAAGGCATCACAGCCACCAGGAAATTGAGCGTTATTACAAAGCTGCTGACGTGTGCATGGTGACCTCATTGCACGATGGCATGAATCTGGTGGCCAAAGAATTTGTCGCCTCCCGGGACGACGAGCAGGGAACTCTCATTTTGAGCCGATTCACCGGCGCGGCGCGGGAAATGCGCGATGCTCTCATCGTGAATCCCTACGATACCGAGCAGTTGGCCAATGCCATCTTCTACGCTCTTGAGATGGAGCCGGAAGAGCGAGGCGCTCGCATGCGGCGCATGCGACAGGTTATCAAAGATCACAACATCTATCGCTGGGCGGCGAATCTGATCAGCGAACTCTCCGAAGTCCGGATCGAGAGGACGGAACCGATCAAGATCACGCAGGCCAGTTCTGTGGCGCGCTGAGCGATTTGCGCCTTTTGATCCCATATCATTCGCGGCGTGTCGAAAACGTCAGCAGCGCCACCCAGTCTTCGGCCGCAACCCAAGGAACTGTCATTCTGAGCGAGCGGAACGAGCGAAGAATCCCTGCATTTGTAAAGCATAATACGGGGATTCTTCCGCTTCGCGGAGTTTACCCTGAGTGTCCGCCCGCCGGTTGGCGGGTCCATCGTGCAAGAAACTTCTGCTTGTCTCTACGCAGAATCAACAACTTACAGGGAATTACAAATTATAGTGACACTATTTGCTGTAGCGGCGCTGTCCCTTCACTTCGTTCAGGGCAGGCTCTCAGCGCCGAAAGACGCCGGTGGGGACACCGGCGCTACAGAAGAAGTCGTCACTATAATTTGTAATCCTCAATA
>DATGKJ010000145.1:0-2441 GCA_035294685.1 Terriglobia bacterium
CCGGGCGCCCGTCCGTGAATCGGGCGATGAATCCTGTCGGAGAGCCGGATGCGGGAAATCCGCACGTCCGGTTCGATGAGCGGGGACGGGAAACGAGGCCGCTATTTTGTTGCTATCGCGCCCGCCCTCGACTCTACCTGCGCTCAGGATGACAAGCGAAGGGCTCAGCATGACAGGGTAATGTGACCGCCTTCGACTCCTCAGGGTAACTGCTGTGCAAGTTTTTCAGCCGCCTGCTAAAGCTGAAATTCATCATGAATGGCCTGCACGGCCTCTTTCACGTCAGATGCTTTCACGGCAAATGAGATGCTGATCTCCGACGAACCCTGGGCGATGGCGATGATGTTAATGCCCTTTCGTCCCAGCGCGCTGAACGATTTTCCGGCAATCCCCGGCGTTCCTTTCATATTTTCGCCAATGGTCACGACAATCGCCACGTGCGGCATCACTTCAATGGAAGCCCGATTGTCGTGCAGCAACTCAAGCTCGAAGACCTTTTCAAGGTGTGTCTTCACGCACTTCAGGTCGCTATCGCGAATGGCAAAGCATAACACATTATCCGCTGAGGATTGCGTCACCATCAGCGTATCCACTTCCTCAGCGCCCAGCGCCGCAAACGTCTTGGTAGCCAGGCTGGCGAAGGTCAAATTGCCCCGGCCGGTGAGCGTGATCAGTTGCGTCTTACTGACCGAAGTGATGGCTTTCACTCCGGGCTTGCCATTCGCTGCGGAGGGCCCGATTTTGGTTCCGGGGCAGGAAGGATTGAAAGTGTTTTTGATCCAGACCGGTATCTTGCGCTTGATGACCGGCTGAATCGTCTTCGGATGCAGCACCTTTGCTCCAAAGAAGGAAAGCTCAATTGCTTCGCGATAAGAAATCTCAGGAATAATGTGCGCGGTCGGCACCAGCCGCGGGTCTGCCGTCATCACGCCGTCCACATCGGTCCAGATCCAGACTTCATCGGCGTCAAGCGCCGCGCCCACCAGGGTTCCGCTGTAATCCGACCCACCCCGGCCAAGCGTCGTGCAATGCCCATCCAATGTGGCGCCGCGGAAGCCGGTAATGACAGGGATCTCTCCGCGCCGGCGCAGGGAGGCCAACCGCGCCCGCGTTTTCTGATTGGTTTCTTCAAACAGCGGCGTGGCATTGCCGAATTTATCGTCGGTCACAATCAATTCCGTGGCATCCACCGCTTCGGCAGGCACGCCTTGCGAGCGCAGGATTGCCGCAAGCAAAGTGGCGGACATCACCTCGCCCAGGCTTGAAAGGGTATCCATCGCGCGCGGCGTCACTTCGCGCACCAGCGAGAAGCCGGAGCAGAGGTTTTCGAAATTGCCCACCTGCTCCGCCAGACGCGGCAGCGCCACCGCCTGCTCGCTGGCGGAAAGCGTTCGATCCGCGACTTCGCGATGCCGGCGCGCGATCTCCTGCCGCACGCTTTTCCATTGCTCGCGATCTCCACGGCTGGCCTCCGTGGCCGCGCGGATCAGCATGTCCGTGACTCCGCCCATGGCCGAGACCACCACGGCAATCTCCGCCCGCCTGGAATGCTCCTTCACCAGTTCCGCCACATTCTGCATGCGCTCGGCGCTGCCCACCGAGGTTCCGCCGAATTTCATGACAATGAGCGGCTTTTCCGGTTTCGCCATAATAGCCCTAGCCTCTTTTCTCACAGATTTCCCGTGACGAGTCTTGCCTCGCTCGCGCCCGCCGAAGGTAAGAAGGCCCTCGGCGGGCTACTTAATCGATTGAGTCTTGGCGGTGGAATTCGCGCCCGAATTGGGCGACTTGGTGGACTCGCGAACAACCTCGATGAAGACTTTGGCAGGGAGCGAAAGATAGCGGTCGCGCCGGTAGATAAGACCGAGCTCACGATACAGTTTCTGATCTTCCAGAGGGATAAGTTTCAACAAGCCTGCCGCCACTTCGGGCTGAGCGTAGGTTCGACTGATCAGGGAAATGCCAAGACCGGCGCCCACAAATTTCTTGATGGTCTCGACGCTCGCCAGCTCCATCGAAACCTGCACGTGATCGCGATAGTCCCGTAGCAGGCGATCGATCACCACCCGGGTGTGGCCGGTCTTGGGCAGAATCAACGGATGGTTCGCCACCTCTTCCACCGTCACGCTGCGATTCTTGGCGAGAGGATGATTCGCAGGCACCACCACCTGAACTTCATCTCGAAAGAGAGGAATCACTTCCATATTGCTGACGTTCAGAGGCAAGGTGATGATGCCGAGTTCGACGGCGCCCTCCTGAACTTTCTGAACGATCTTATGGCTGAAATTGCGGTAAATGCTGATCTGGACCAGGGGATAGAGCTGTTTGAAACGGGCGAAGGTTTTCGGAAGCACATAAAGGCAAGTTGCTTCGTTGGCGCCGATTTGAAGCTTGCCGCGCGCTGTCTGGTTAAGCTCAGCGACGGCTTGCAAGGCTTCCTG
>DATGKJ010000146.1:0-6060 GCA_035294685.1 Terriglobia bacterium
TTCCGTAGCGCCTACAGCCATGCGCACGCCGATTTCGCGCGTCCGTTCCGTCACGGAAACCAGCATGATGTTCATGATGCCGATTCCGCCCACCAGTAAGGACACCGAAGCGATGCTTGCCAGGAGCAACGTGAGGATACGGGCCGACTGCGCCCTGGCATTGGCAATATCGATGGTGCTGCGGATGATAAAGTCATCGTCCTCATTGGGGCGCAGATGGTGACGCTGGCGGAGAAGAGCTTCAATCTGCTGCTCGGCGGCGGGGATGGTCTTGACCGAGGTGGCCGAAGCCATCACGTATTGAATCCAACTGATGCCCGCCAGCTTCTTCTGCACAGTGGTGTAAGGCGCAATAATCGTGTCATCCTCGTCATGGCCCCAGGGCGATTGCCCCTTGCGCGCCAGGACACCGATCACGCGGAAGGGAATATTCTGAATGCGAATCATTTTCCCGATGGGATTTTCGCCGTCCACAAACAGATTTTCCACAATGGTTTGGCCGAGCACGCAAACGTTTGCGGCCGCTTCCACATCCCGTTGCGAGAAGGGAATTCCCTCAACCACCGGCCATTCACGAATTTCGAAATAAGAAGGGGCATTGCCGCGGATCGAGGTATACCAGTTCTGATCCTTATAGACGACCTGCACAGAAGTGCCTACTCCGGGCGTCACCGCTTTGATAAAAGGAATCTGCCCGATGGCCTGGGCGTCCTCAACCGTCAGCGTCTTCGTGGCCTGGCTGCCCATGCGCACGCCGTGGCTGTTGACGCTGCCGGCAGATATGAAAATCATATTGTCACCCAGACTGCGAAGCTGTTCCTGCACTTCGTTGGAAGCTCCCTCGCCAATCGCCACGGTGCAGATGACGGCGCCTACTCCAATAATGATGCCCAGCATCGTCAGGATCGTGCGCAGCTTGTTCCGCGCCAAAGCTTTGAGAGCGACTCGAAAGACAGCGCTAAAGTCCATTACGCCTCCTCATCGTCGTCTTCAACTGCCGGAAGGTCAAGCAATGCCTGGCTGGCGTCAAGGCGATCCTCAACCATAGAATCCCGCCGGATCTTTCCGTCGCGGAATAAGACGACCCGTTTGGCATAGCGGGCGATGTCCGGCTCATGGGTCACTAACAGCACCGTGATATTCTGTTCAGCGTTCAGCCGCTGAAAGATCTCCATAATTTCCACGCTGGTGCGGCTGTCGAGGTTCCCGGTCGGCTCATCGGCCACAATGAGCGAGGGGCGATTCACCAGCGCCCGGGCGATGGCAACCCGCTGCTGCTGACCGCCGGAGAGTTGGGACGGATGATGCTCCTCGCGGCCTTCCAGTCCCACGGAGCGGAGCGCCTCCTGCGCGCGCGCAATGCGCTCCTGGTGAGGTATGCCGGAATAAAGCATGGGAAGCTCAACGTTTTCCAGCGCCGAAGTTCTGGAAAGCAGGTTGAACCCCTGGAAAACGAACCCGATCTTCCGGTTGCGGATGTGGGCCAATTCGATCTTGGAAAATTCAGAGACATCCTGCCCGTCCAGCAGGTATCTGCCGCGCGTCGGGCGGTCAAGACATCCAATCAGGTTCATGAAGGTGGACTTGCCGGAGCCCGAGGCTCCCATGATCGCCACAAATTCTCCGGGATGAATTACCAGCGAAATGCCGCGCAGAGCGTGGACTTGCACCTCGCCCAGGTCATACGTTTTATGCAAATTCTCAACCTGAATCACCGGCGTCGAGCCGGACAGCCGGTGCTCAAGCTCGGCCTGAGATTGCAGCAACCCTTCAGGCATTCTTACGCTCCTTCCTGCAATTTATCGACGGCCGCCAAACCTCGGCTGGCCCGGAGTATACGTTGTGCCTTGCGGCAGAATCTCGCCGGTGACGAGCGCTTCACCCGGCTTCAGGTCGCCCTTCAGCAACTGCGTGTTGGTATAGTCCGTGATGCCAACTTCCACCGCAATGGGAATCAACTGATTCTTGGGTCCCTGCTTCCACACCACCTGCATCCCGCCGAGGTGCGGCTTGGTGGCAGCGCTTGGAATGTGATATCGGCTATAGAGTTGCTCTAACTCTTTGCCGGGAAGCTGCGGCTTGAAGCGCAGCGCCGCGTTTGGGATCCTGAGCGTGTTCCGCGCGAAACCCGTCGGAATGGTCACATAAGCCGTCTCACCGGGCAGCAGCTTCTCATCGGGGTTGGCAAAGTTGATGACGGTATCGTAGGTGACCACGTTCTGGACAGTGGTGGCGTTCAGACGGATGGCGCTGACTTGCCCACGAAAAGTTTCGGTTGGAAAGGCGTCCACCTGGAAAGTCGCCTCCCCCCCGATTTTGATATTGCCCGTGTCGGATTCATCTGTAGAGGTATCCACCTGCATGTGCTTGAGGTCCTGGGCGATGGTGAAAAGGTTCGGGGCCTGAAAAGCGGCGGCGACAGCCTGGCCCACGTCGATGTTCCGGGCAACAATGACGCCATTAATGGGTGAGACAATCGTCGTATCCCGAAGATTCTTCTCGGCAAGCTCCAACGCGCCACGCATCACTTCCACTTGGGCGCGAGCTTCCTGCAACTGAGCTTGGGTCTGGTTCAGTTGAGCGATGGATTGATTCAGTTGGGCCTGCTGGGCGTGGACTTGCGCCGCGGCTTGGTCCAAACTGGATTCGGCCAGGTCTTTCTGGTCACGCGAGATAATCTGCTGCTCCGCGAGATCCAGAATGCGCTGAGTGTTGACTTTGGAATACTCCAGCGCAGCATCGAGACGGGCCAGATTGGCTTTGTTCGTCTGAATCGCCGCTTCCTGGGCTGCGACACTGGCGATGAGATTCTTTACATTAGCCTGGGCATTGGCGAGATTTCCCCGCGCCTGCACCACTTGCGCTTCAAACGTGGTGGGGTCCAGTTGTGCCAGAACCTGACCGGCCTGGACGTGAGTATTAAAATCCGCGAAGACGTACTTCACAATCCCCGAAACGCTGGAACCGACAGGCACGGTGGTCAAAGCATTAATCGTGCCTGTTGCCTGAACCACCGCAGTGATATTCCCGCGTGTGACCTTGGCGGTAAAATACTGAATGTCGTCTGAACGCGAGCGAATGACCATCCCCACGGTGAAGATTGCCACCACGATGATAATCAACGCTGTTATGAGTTTTTTGTGCTGCCTGAGGTTTTGCTTTGCTGGCATGATCCTTGTCTTCCCCTCGAAATTTTAGGCGGACAAACTGAAGAGCCCCTTCAGTTAAGACGCCAGGCGGAAGCGTAAGGTTTTATTCACCGGCCCTTGGCGGCCTGCCGGCGCGCCCGAAGCAGTTCGTCAAACCTTCTCGTCTGGTCCGGCGTCAGTATCTGGCGGATGCGATTGTCGGTCTCAGTATGCAAAGCTTCAAATTGCGGTCGAACCTGCTCCTGAAGGCTATTCCATTTCTTGATGGAATCATCCATGATGGGCCGAAGCTGCTGCGCCTGTTGAGGCGTCAGGTTCAAATCGCGGGTCAGCCGATGAATGGCTTTTTCTTCACTCCAGTTACGCCGCCAGTGGCCCGTAGACCAGGCATAGTAGTAGACGCCCGCTCCGCCCAAAATGATCCCGATAATAAAAGTAACGATAAAATAAAGATAAGCCCGTCGAGTCATCGTTGAATTAACGCCAGTGATAGCTCACCGGCTTCACCTCGACCCAAGCCGGGACCGGAGGAAAGCTGCTCACATAAACGGGAGCGTTCCGGGTGGCGAGGACTTCCGGCTGCGGCCAGTAGGTATCCACATTCGGTTTATGCCGAACAGGCCCCGAGGCGGGCAGAGCCATCGCCAGCAGCAGGGTAAAAACGAGGACTAATGTGGCAAAGATCACGCGGCGACCGGCATTTTCATAGAACTCCGGATGGAGGATCCCCGACCCGCCCTCTTCATTCAGGCGCCGCAGAAGCCGCGCGCTGAACCCCCAAGAAGGCTCAGGGGCAGGCTCCTGGGCGATGAATTTCAGTCCTTGTGCCAACATCGACCAATCCCGGGCATAAAGCCTGCAATCTGGGCAAGCCTCCACGTGCTGACGATCAGTCGGGGAGAGGCCGGCCTCACCCTTCTCTTCAAGCAGCTTTTGAATCCTCCCACAACGCATAAGCTTCTCCACTTCAGCGGCAGCGCTTCAAATCCGCGAGCATGCGTTTGCGAGCGCGATGTAGCCGCACTTTCACTTTACTGACGCTCCAATTCAGAACTTCGCTGATTTCCTCGATCGATAGATTCTCAATCTCTTTCAGGACCAGCACCATTCGGTCCTCCGCCGGCGCGCGGTCGAGCAATTTCTTCACCAAATCCTTCAGAACCGCCTGCTCTTCAATGCTCGGCGGCGATTCCCGCTGCTGGGGTTCCAGACCCCCTTCCAGCATTCTGCGGCTGTCTTCCGAAAGCTGCCAGTAATAATTCAGCCGCGAGGACCGCTTGCGACGCAGATAATCGTAGCAATGATTTACCGAAATGCGAGCCACCCACGCTCCAAATGGAGCGCGGAAATTATAGCTCCGGATGGCTCGGAAAGTCTTAATGAAAATCTCCTGCACCAGGTCTTCCACCTCGTTCTGCTGATGGACCAGGTGAAAGACCGTTGAGAAAACCCGCCGTTGGTACTGTTCCACCAGGAGACCAAAAGCCTCGTGATCGCCTTGCTGTGCGCGTCGGATCCACTCGGCTTCCAGGCGTTCTTGGGCATTACTCTCCATCCGGTATCCATTGTTTTCAGTCCCTACTACGAGAGACGAAAAAAACTTTCCGAGAGTTACAACACCTTATTGAGGATTACAAATTATAGTGACGACTTCTTCTGTAGCGCCGGTGTCCTCACCGGCGTCTTTCGGCGCTGAGGACAGCGCCGCTACAGCAAATAGTGTCACTATAATTTGTAATCCCCTGTAGGGTGTTCAAAATGAACATTGATTGAAATTTTAGTTGACTAATTAGGTACAATGTGTCATGATGTTTGCATCATGGTCATAGGACGTCGGCTTCGGAAACTAAGAGAAGAGAAAAGCCTGTCCCAAGGCGACATTGAGAAACGCACAGGGCTGCTTCGCTGCTATATCTCCCGGGTTGAAAATGGTCATACGGTTCCCTCTCTTGAGACCCTGGAGAGACTTGCATCAGCCCTGGAAGTCCCTCTTTATCAGCTTTTCTACGAGGGGGATGACCCTCCGCCTCTGCGAAATCTGAGCAGTAGACAATCTTCGGAAGATCTGGTCTTGGATGAGGACACGGAAAAGCAAGTCCGGTTTTTTGAGAAAGCCCGGCGCGTCCTCGAAAGAATTGAAGAAAAAGACCGCCAGCTCTTGCTCTACATGGCTCAGAAATTGGCAAGTCGGTAAGCGCGCTTTGGCATACAGGTAGATTACGGAAGGAGCCTGAGCCTCCTGCGTGGGCGTGTATTCGTTCGTTTATTCCCATTCAATCGTTCCCGGCGGTTTTGAAGTCACATCCAGCACAACGCGGTTTACTGCTTTAACTTCGTTGACAATCCGGGTGGCGATGCGGGAAAGAAGTTCAGCGGGCAGTTTGGCCCAGTCCGCAGTCATTCCATCCTCGGATTCCACCGCCCGAATTGCAATCACAGAGCCATAGCTTCGCGCATCACCCATAACTCCCACGCTGGAAACCGGCAACAGAACCGCAAACGATTGCCAAAGTCGATAGTAAAGGCCGGCCCGGCGAATTTCCTCCTGAACGATAGCGTCCGCTTCACGAACCACTCGCAGCCGTTCTTCCGTGACTTCGCCTAAAATCCGAACCGCCAACCCAGGCCCTGGAAAAGGCTGGCGGCCAATGAGGTCTTCCTCAAGGCCCAATTCCCTCCCTACCACTCGAACTTCATCCTTAAAGAGCTCGCGTAACGGCTCGATCAGTTCAAACTGAAGATCGGGCGGCAATCCTCCCACATTGTGATGACTCTTAATCGTTGCAGCCGGACCCTGAACGGAGACGGATTCAATCACGTCCGGATAGAGCGTGCCTTGCACCAGAAACTGAACTTCCCCCAGCTTCCGGGCCTCTTCTTCAAAAACCCGGATGAACTCCGCTCCAATGAT
>DATGKJ010000147.1:0-5008 GCA_035294685.1 Terriglobia bacterium
GAAGTGGCCTTTGTCACAAGGCTCCGGCCCGGCCCGTTACCGAACCAAGCCGCTTGTCAGCTACCAGACTTACCGACAACTATCTGGGTGGGACTTTCACCCACCAGTGATCTGCGCCGTTGGGGCGCACCGAAGAATCTCTGTATTTCTGACTCAGGGTAAATTCCGCAAGGAATCTCAAAGGTACTGGTGAGCGAAGAGCGAGGAGAGACAAGAAAAAGCAGCCGAAGCGCCGAAGGTGATCTTTGTTCGTCACTCATCACTTGTCACTGCCTTTCAGATTCCTTGCCACCCGTGGCTCCTCCGAATGACAAGCTGTAAAAGTTCACCGTCTGTCATTCCTACGCCGAGCGAGGCGGAAGAATCCCCGCATTTGCTTGCGATTCTGCAAACACAGGACGCTTCTCTGAACTGAAATCTTCGCTCCGCTCAAAATGACAGGATGGCGGGGCTTCCCTTCTCTCAAAGAGCGCTCATGCCGCTTATTCCCGCGCGGGCGGGAACTTGACATGAATTAGGCTATTACAATAGCCTAATTGAGGACGCTTCCGTGGCGCCTTACCCCTTTCCCAAGGGCCAATTGACGGTCGCCAGGGGAGGGGTCGACGAGGGGCATGCGCCCTGGGAGGGATGCCGTCTAATCCTGCGCGGGCTGAAAAAGTCTTTCCAACTGTCATTCTGCGCGTAGCGAAGGATCACAGTACTTTCGCCCAGGCTAAACCTTGTGGCGAGTTAAGGAGTTGACGGCTCCAATATGCCGATTGAGCTCTTCGGTTACAGCGCAGACGAAACTCACTGACTGCAGATCAGAAACTTGGGAGGGCAAGAGCGCAAAGGGCTTGAAATTTTCCCTCTTCTGCAATACCTTTTCGGTTTCCAAGTGTGCCTCGGATTGCGAATTTGATCGAACATTTTTGAGAACGCATGGGAGTCGTAATGGAACGACGCTCATTCTTGAAGACGGTGGGGATTGGCGGGACGGCGGCGCTCACGGCATCGGAACATGGGGAGTCCAGTCCCACTCCCTCCAGGATGAAAATTACGCGGATTCGGTTCTATCACAATCCGCTGTCCTCCCCCACTTTTAACCAGAGCGCCCATATTGTCACGATAGAGACCGACCAGGGCATTACCGGCATTGGCGAAGGCGGCTCGGTGGATACCATCCGGCAGTGCGGCGCCATGATGATTGGCGAAGACCCCTTCCGCATCGACCATCTCTGGCAGGTGATGTATCGGGGCTACTTTTATCCCGCGGGACGCGAGAAATTGGATGCGCTGGGAGCCTTGGACCTGGCGCTCTGGGACATCAAAGGCAAGGCGCTGGGCGTTCCCGTCTATGAATTGCTCGGCGGGCGATCGCGGGATTACATCGAATGCTATGCTACAGCCTATCCGGTGAAAGGCAGCCTCAAGGAAGCCGCCCGCGCCTGCATGGAAGATGGGTTTCGCGCCTTCCGCACGGCGGTGGCTGATCCTGCGCCCGGCCAGCCGTTCAATTCCCATCAGATGGTGCGCAAGACCTACGAGCAGTGTGTCGAAATTCGCGAAGGGGTGAGCAAGGAAGGCGACTGGTCGCTTGATTATCATACCCGTCTCAATTTCCCCGATGCCGTTCGCCTCAGCACGCTGATCGAGAATCTGGAGCCATACTTTGCCGAAGATCTGGTGCGATCAGAATATCCCGATATCTATCGGCAACTGCGGGCCCACGTGAAGGTTCCGATCGCGGTGGGCGAGCAATTTGGCGCCCGATGGGACGTGAGCGACCTGGTTGAGCAGCAACTGATTGACTATGCCCGCGTGACCCTGCCGAACGTGGGCGGTCTGACCGAATACATGAAGATTGCGGCGCTGTGCGAAACGCACTATGTGGGGCTGATCCCTCACTTTACCGGATCCGTAGCCGAGGCTGCCCTGGTCCATGCGCTCTCCACCTTCTCAGGTCCCGTCCTGATGGAAGCGTTGCATCCGGCGCTCGGCAAACATCCTCATCTGCCTGAGTGCTACGACTTCCGGGATGGCAAGATGTGGCCCAATCAGCGTCCCGGGCTGGGTGTGACTCTGGATACGAAGCCCTTGCAATTGGCCGCTGAGATTACGGAGCCGACGCGTCCCATTCCCATGTTGCGTCGCCCGGACGGCTCATATACGAATTGGTAATGCCAGCATCAAATTTCCTTGGTGTAGCAAGTGGCCGTCTTCCACACCCCGGCTCGGATAATACGATGTCTCTTTTGTGCGGCTGGTCCGTAATGGCATGGGCGTGTGGCATGCGCCCAGGGCGGATGCCGTCCGCCCGTACACGGCGCACTTCAGGCTTTAGCGCCGGAAACGTAAGTCGGCGGCTTTCGGAGGCGTCACCCCTTCGGTGTTTGTATAACGCGCTGCTGGGGATTGTTCTAATCCTTCTGCCTCAGCGCTTGTGCGCCCAGGCGCGTCCGTTTCCAGGAACTGATTTGCAGGCCATCTATCAGGCGCTGATCGGGAAAATCGATGGAATCCCGATTTTTGACGACCACGCTCACTCGGGATTCTCCGACGATCCCAACGTGGATGCGATGACTTCGCCTCCAGGCAGTTCCCCGCTCCGACTGCGCGAGACAAATCCGGAATTTTTGCAGGCTGCGCGCGCTCTTTTCCATTATCCCTATTCTGATTTTTCGCCTGCGCATGAGGCCTGGCTTCTGCGGCAAACCGCTGACCGGCCGGGCATCGCTTATTGGGATCACATCCTCGACCAGTGCGGGATAGAAACTTCGCTGGCTAATCGGGTTGATATGCCACGTTATCTTGATCCAAAGCGTTTCCGTTGGGTCTTTTTTGTGGACTCTTTCCTCTTCCCGTTTAACAACAAAAACTTCATCAATCGCAATCCCGACGAGGCCGTATACATTCCTTTGCAGGAGAAAATGCTTCATCGTTACATGCAGCAGGCCGCGCTTGAGCGTCTTCCGGACACGTTCAGCAATTACCTGGCCTTCATCACCCACATCCTTGAACAGAACAAGAAGCGAGGCGGCATCGCCATGAAGTTTGAAATTGCCTACTTTCGCTCGCTGAACTTTAGCGATCCGCCACGCGCCGCCGCAGCGGCCATTTACGCCCGATATTGTCACGGAGGTCTTCCGAGCCCGGCGGAATATAAGACCTTCCAGGATTACGTTTTCCGCTACCTCATCCGCGAGGGCGGCCGTTTGCATCTGCCTGTGAACATTCACACGGCAGCCGTCGGAGGAGACTACTTCAGCCTGCAAAAGAGCAACGTCCTGAACCTGGAAAACATCCTGCGCGACCCTCGATACCTTCACACAACTTTCGTACTTCTCCACGGCGGCTACCCTTATGACCGGCAGGCCATCTGGCTGACGGCCATGCGGAACGTTTATCTGGATTCCTCCGAGATTGAGCTTCTGCTCTACCCCTCCGAATTCACCCGCATCCTGAAGCAATGGCTCGAAATCTATCCCGATAAAGTGATGTTCGGCTCGGATGCCTACCCCTACAGCAAAATCATTGGAGCCGAGGAGGGTTATTGGCTTGGAGTCCGTTCGGCGCGCCAGTCACTGGCCTGGGCGCTCGCGGAGATGGTGGGAAATCATGAGATCACAGAAGTCGCGGCGCTTAAGATGGCCCACTCATATCTTCACGATACGGCAGCGCGGTTGTATTCTCCAACCCGTGACGCAGAAAGTTCAAGGTGACGCCGCGTTTGGCTGCGAATATCGCGCTCGGCGGCTATCCATTCGCCGAATCCTTGCGCAGCAACATGATTCTTTCGGGCTCCAAACGGACATACCACGGGAATGGACGTTCCTTGAGAGACATCCATTTCTCTCGGGTGATTTCCGCCTGGAGATGATGATGGGCGACGGGAGCTTCAGACATGAGAAGTTTCAGATAGAGCGTCATTCGGAAAGGCCCCTCGATCATGCGGATCAATTCGCAGGGAAATGTATTCGCTGCGCTTCCCACGTCCGAAAGCGACAGATGATGGGCTCGAATGCCGAGAAAGTCCATGTCTTCCGGAATCGGAGAGCACACATGCAGTGGGCAACCCCAATCCAGGGCTTCAACTTCATCAGCCGACTTCAGCCGGGCGCGCGAGAAATTCTTGCAGCCGGTCACCTGCGCCACCGTGAACGTGCGCGGATGGCGAAAAATCTCTTCTTTCGGGCCCAAAGCGATTTCTTTGCCCTTCGAAATGACGACGATCTCTTCCGAGATTCGATAAGCTTCTTCAAGATTGTGAGTGACATAAAGAGAAACGCCTCGAAAGGCTGAAAGCGTCTCAACGAGCAGAGCTTCCATCTGGCTGCGCAAGGGGACATCGAGCGCGGAGAGCGGCTCATCGAGCAGAAGCGCCTCTGGATCGATCGCCAAGGCCCGAGCCAGCGCCGCGCGCTGCTGCTGGCCGCCGGAAAGCTGCCTGGGGTAACGGTCTTCCAATCCCTGGAGTTGAACCCGAGCCAGTTGCTCCGCCACTTTTTTTCCGGCTTCGTGTCGGGACAAGTAGCGCAGGCCGAATCCAATGTTTTCCGCAACCGTCATGTGAGGGAAGAGCGCATAATCTTGCAGCAGAAACCCCATGCGGCGTTTGCGGCTGGGGAGATTAATCCCGCGCTTCGAATCAAAAAGCGTCCGGCCATTCAGAACAATCCGGCCCTGGGTGGGCGTTTCGAGGCCCGCAATCGCGCGCAACGTCATGCTTTTGCCCGAGCCGGAAGGCCCTAAAATTCCAAGCGTCTTTTCTCCGGCGCAAAAGGCGACTTCCAGCTTGAAGTCTTTGAATTCCCTTTGAATCTCGACCAGAAGCTCCAAAATCATCCTCGCGTGCTGCTTAGTGTTCCGCGCCGCCTGCGCCCCCATGTGTTCAATGCAACCAAGGCTACCGAGGCGATCCCCAGCGTGATAAGCACCCAGGCCAGAGCCTGCCTCATATTGCCCGCTTCGGCGGCGAAAAAGATCGCAATGGGCAGTGTCTGGGTCTTTCCGGGAATGTTGCCGG
>DATGKJ010000148.1:0-2464 GCA_035294685.1 Terriglobia bacterium
TGATCTATGTGAGGCAGAAGAATCCGCTGGGTCTTGGCCATGCAATTCTTGTTGCAAAAGATCTGGTCGGCGATGAGCCTTTTGCCGTATTGCTCTCCGACGATATCATCGATGCCCCGATTCCGTGCCTGAAGCAGATGATGAACATATTCGCGCAATACGGCGGAAGCGTTGTGGCCATCCAGCGCGTTGAAAAAAAGGCGGTTTCGAGTTATGGCATCATTAAGGGCCATCCGGTGAAAGACCACAAGGCGGGCGACCGGCTTTTCCGAATTACGGATATGGTCGAGAAACCCCAGCCGGATCAGGCGCCCTCCAACCTGGCCATTATTGGCCGCTACATTCTGACGCCTGCCATCTTTAAAGAACTCGCCTCCACCCCGCGCGGAGCCGGCTCTGAAATCCAACTGACGGACGCTTTGCGCCGCTTGCTTCAGAAAGAACCTGTTTACGGCTATCTTTTTGAAGGAAAGCGCTATGACGCGGGCGATAAGCTGGGCTTTCTTCAGGCGACCGTGGAGATGGCCTTAAAAAGACCGGAACTGGGAGCGCCCTTTCGGAAGTACCTCAAGAGCTTGAAGATTTAGCGGGGCAGTCGTTACTTTGTGACCGAGGAAGTTTCGGGTTTTGAGGATTCAGTTTTGGAGGTTTCGCCAGCTTTGACCTCGCCGGATTTGCTCTCTGAAGATTTTGCTTCTGCGGGCTTTTCAGACCCGCTCTTCCCGTCACCGCCACCAGACTTGCGAGCATAGTCCGTGATATACCAACCCGAGCCCTTAAACTGGATGGCGGGTGAAGAGAGAAGGCGTTCCAACTTGCCCCCGCACCGCTCACATTTTGTCAGGGGTGGATCGGAAAACTTCTGAATCTTCTCAAACTGAGCTTTGCATTGCTGGCACTGATACTCGTAGAGTGGCAAGTCTGACCTCCTTAACCTCTTTTAAATTCAGTATATCCAGCGGTTACAGAATCGTCAAAGCAGCCGTGCCCTGTGAAGCTGCGGTATCAAGACGTTTAAGGGATATCTTCTGAAAGTTCGATCTTTTTCCCGCGACCAAGTTCCAAAGCCCGCCTATAGATGACGCTCGCGGCGGCGACATCCCACAGCGCAATTCCCGCCGACTTGAAGAGCGTGATTTCGTCCGGCGACTGACGGCCAGGCCGGCGACCCGCGATAATTTCCTGAAGCTCAGCCACCTGCTTCCAACGCTCGGGATCATCGGCAAAGCCCTGAATGAGGTCTCCCGATTCCATCTGCGCCTGTTCCAGGGAATCCACCGCGATCACCGCAGCGCGTTGCAGAAGTTCGTCATCCACTTCACGGCGGTTGGGCATATTGGCGCCAATGGCATTGACGTGCGCGCCGGGCTTAAGCCAACTGCCCAGAAGCACCGGCTCGCTCGACGTGGTCGCCGTGATGAGGATTTCGCCGAACCGCGCCGCAGCCTCCGCGCTCGCCGCCGGCTCAACCTCGATCCCGAGTTGCTCGCTCATTTCCCGGCAAAAAGTTTCGCAACGCTTTTCATTGCGGCTGAAGACGCGCGCTGATTTGACGGGTCTCACCCGGCTGACCGCTTGCAGTTGAGTGCGCGCCTGGCGGCCTGAGCCGATCACGCCGACGGTCGAAGCCTCCGGACGACTGAGGCATCTGGTCGCCACTCCGCTTGCTGCGCCGGTGCGGATGCGACCCAGATGATCGGCTTCAATCATCGCCAGCAACTCGCCGCGTTCCGCTTCGTAAAGCAGCACGATAAAGCGAAGCTTCTCACGCGAGACGGTATAAATCTTCAATCCCAGCCATCCCTCGTGCGGGAGGGCCGCCGCCATATAATGCAGCGAAACGCGAGGCAGAAAAATCCGGCGGCGGGGATGATTGGGAGCGCCGTTTCCCTGCGCGATGAAACTGGCCTCGATGGATTCCAGGGCCGTCTCCATCGGGAACAGGTCCAGCACGTCAGCTTCAGAAAGGAAGAGCATTTTGGGATCACCGCACGCGGAATACGGGGATTCTTCGCTTCGTTGCACTCCGCTCAGAATGACAGATCCACGCTGTCAGGATGACAAGCGAGCAGCAGTCAGAGGGATTTTTTACGACCGGCGCCAGCGTGAAATCCCCCAAAGCAGCGCGCCAAAACCCAACGCGCCAACGCCGACTATTCCCGCCGCGACAATTCCCGCGCCCACGGCATAAGGCAGCGCCTTTTTCGCCGGCGCCAGCCGCAGGAACAGTGAGCGCGGCTGCCAGTTCTCATTCTGCGCGTCCAACGCCGGCGCCACGAATTCCCAGGCTGCATCCAGCAAAAGCTGGCGCGCGGCTTCGCCCCACGAAGCGTTGGCAGCCGCGGGGTTGCCGATATAACCTTTGCGATTTCCGAGCCACAGCGGATAGTTGGGTATCACGGCGCTCACCAGCGGAAATCGCTGCGGCGTGAGCGACCGATATTCGCCACTCACCAGTTCCGGC
>DATGKJ010000149.1:0-8185 GCA_035294685.1 Terriglobia bacterium
CAGAAAGAGTTCTATCAGAAGGCTGCTCACCCGCTTGACACTCCGCAATGAAGACAGTTCCGCCACGTGGAACTGGCAATCAAACTTTGTCAGATAAAGATTACATAATCTCTCAAATAGGTATGCTAAACTAGCAATCACACCAAGCTCCCACTTGAGACATCGATATGAAAACCCGCCTGACCCCGTTTGGTCCTTCTGACGAACTGGCAAAGCTAGCCGGGCAAGCTTCTCGCGCGATTTATGGAAAGAATCAGCGGATATTCGCCCAAGGTGAATCAGCGTCAGACATCTTTTATATCCGCGAAGGAGCCGTCAAGCTCAGCGTAATCTCTGCGGAGGGCAAGGAAGCGGTGGTAGCGCTGCTTGGGCCGGATAACTTTTTCGGCGAAGTTTGTCTTTTGACAAGCCATCCACTTCGCGTCGTGACGGCTACCGCCATGACCAAATGCGCTGTTTTGCGATTTGAAATGCGCGCTATCAGTTCGTTATTGCGAGATGATGTTGAGTTCCGGGAGACTTTCCTCCGCTATCTTCTCGCGCGTAACCAGCGCGTGGAAGAGGACCTTGCGGACCAGATTCTGAATTCCAGCGAAAAGCGACTGGCAAGGCTTCTTCTGCGTCTTTCACACCTTGAAAACGGAGGCAAAGTCGCAGCAGCCACAGTCAATATAACCCAGGAATTGCTGGCCCAGATGATCGGCGCCACGCGGCCCCGCGTAAGCTACCTCATGAACAAGTTTAAAAAGCAGGGGCTTATCGAATATCGCAAAGGATTGAGAGTCAACCGCCCCCTTCTGGCAGCGCTCCTGAATGAATAAGAGAAGTTTTCAGTGATTAAGTGACGAATAAGCTCTCTACACTTCTTCCCTTCGCCCGCCAATTTTCCCAGGCTGACCCTAACCCACGGCGGCACATCGTAGTGCAGCACAGGATCGCAAGACCAGGCCTTCCGACCGCTGAAAAAGCAGATCGAACCCGAGGCCTCAACTATTCCTTGAAAATTGTCGCATTTTAGACAGATTTTCCTCACTCGCAGTGTTGTTATTGAGCCAAGCGATAGCTGGGTGGTCATAAGGTTGATTATTTCATCCGCACCTACTGGCAGAAACCGCTAAGGTAGCGCTCGCGCAAAACCTGCCAAGCAAGCCAGAAAGGCAAAAACCACTCACGCGCTGTTCCAGGTAGCCAATCTAATCGAACGAAAGGAGCATCGGATGCCGGATCAGAGTCAGCTCAAGTACATTGTGTCAGGCAATGTGGCCGATCTCAGTCAAGTGCGAATCGCCAACGTTGCCAAACCGTTCGAGCAGCTCACCATCGGCGAATTGGTTCAATTGCGACCGGGTGGTGAATCGGCGGATAGTTATAACATCACGGCGGTGGGCAGCGATATCACCGTGAGCACGTCGTCAAAGCTGGCCGATCTCGCTCAGCTCAGCGCCCAGCAAGCGGTGCGAAGCGAAATCGCCGCAAACGATGTGCGAACGGCTCTCGCCAACAGCCAGGTCGTCGCAAAATTTAATCCTTAGCAACCTTCAGCAGGAAGCATGAAAGGGCGCTCGCGGAGACATAGCATGTGTTGAAGTGCAAAGCGGGCGCGGGGCGAACGCGCCTGCTGCCATTGGGCAGCAGGCGTATCCCTAGCTTGATCGACAAGATGATTTGCGATTTACTCAGCCGTTCTGCGATGTGTCGAACCTGTGAATCGCTTCAGGGACAAGACAGGCCAAAGCGCCGTGGTTGAAATTCCACAAATTGGGTTGAAGTTGAACGCGCAACAGCTTTTGAAACAGCAAAAGCTGGCCGCGGAACATGTGACGTTCAGCCTGACGGAAGCTTGCCCGCTTCGGTGCTCGCATTGCATTGTCGCGACTGTTCCGGCTGCCGATGCCTCTCGGACCATGCCGGTTGAGAGGGCGGAACGCTATGCGGCTCAGCTTCCTGCCCTGCGAGAGCGCGGAGTCTGGCTGATCAGCTTTACCGGCGGAGAGCCTTTGCTGGCTCCCAAACAGCTTTTCATTCTTTCCGAGGCTGCGGCGCGCGCCGGTATGGAATGCACGGTGGTGACAGCTTGTCATTGGGCCCGCTCTGAAGCCTCAGCCCGGCAAACGGTGAATCGTTTTCCTGCCATTTCCAACTGGCAACTTTCTGCCGATCTCTTTCATCGCGAGTTCATTCCACCTGAATATGCGCTCCGAGCGGCGCGAGCGGCGCTTGAAGCCGAGCGGCGCGCGATGGTGCGCATGGCCGCCTCTCTGCCGCTCAGCGCAGAGCACCGAAAACTTTACGATGAACTTCGTTCAGAGCTGCCGGAGGATGTGCCGGTGGTGGTGCAGCCGGTCATCCAGATGGGGCGCGGCGCCTCCGTGGAAACAACAAATGGAACCGGCCAGGCGCCTGCCTGGCCCTGCATTCCGGATGGCATGGTGTTTCGTTTTGACGGAACCATGGCCCCTTGCTGCGCGGGCCTTGTGGACGAGCGCGAAGGTCACCCCTTCCAGTACGGGCATGCCGATACGGCAGGTCTCGCCGAGGCGCACCAGCGCTGGTGTGCAGATCCCCTGCTCCAGTTAATTCGCGCCGTAGGTTTTACGCCGATTCTCGGCTGGGTAGCGGAGACGCATCCCGAGCACAGCTTTCTGAAAGAAGTCCCTACACATCCGTGCGAGTGCTGCACGAAACTGTGGCGCGATCCGGAAATTGTGACTGAAATCCGGCAGAGAGCCGAGAGGCCGGAAAATCGGCAAAAGATTGCAGCGCTCACAGAATTTGTCTTTGGCGAGCAATTTATGAAGCGCCCCGTGATGGGCTGACGCATTGTTCGCGCTTTGCTTTTGAGGAGAACCGATGACTCAGGCCGCTGTGACTGAACCGCGAGGAGGAGTGCTTCTCACTGAGCGGCAGCTTGCAAGCTTGCAATCCGCTGCGGCCATTCATCTGACGTTTAACCTGACGCTTGCCTGCCCCTTGAAGTGCGCGCACTGCATCGTCGAAGCCGGGCCGGGGCTGCGACACACAACCATGCCGGTGGACGTGGCGCGCCACTACGCCAGCCAGATGCCGGATCTCTACGATTATGGCATCCGTCTGGTGAGTTTTACGGGCGGCGAGCCGTTGCTGGCGCGCGAGCAATTGGAGATTCTATCTACCGCCGCATCTGCGGCGGGCATGACCTGCGGAGTGGTCACGGCTGCGCACTGGGCTGTTTCCGAGCACGTTGCGGCAAGAGTTCTGGACGGTCTGCCGGGCATCCAGATCTGGGATATCTCGATCGACGCATACCATGAACCCTACGTCGGCATCGAGCGCGTCCGAACCGCCTACCAGGCCGCCAAAGCGCATGGCCGGGAAGCCGTGCTGCGCTTCGCTCATCACGAACCGATGACCGGACGTGACCACGAACTCAAGGCTTTCATGCTGAGCTTTGCCGAAGAATCAGAAATCTGCGCCCAGCGAGTCCGAAGCGTGGGACGCGCCTCAGATTTGCCGATTCTCAACTCGACGGATGACTCGACTTTCTCCAAGCCTTGCCTGACGAAGGGTCTGGTCATCCGCTACGACGGCTCGATGGCCCCTTGCTGCATCAGCCTGGTGGAAGAGCGCCGCCACCCGTTCCAATTTGGCGACGCGCGCAGCCGCCCACTCACCGAAATTCATGCAGATTATATGGCTCATCCCCTTCTTCAAATGCTTCGCGTCATCGGGTTTGGCCCCGCGATGCAATGGCTGGAAGAAGCGGGCGTCAGCCGCGAATCGCTGGGTCCCATGCCGGAAGACGTTTGCGACTTCTGCCCCAAGGTTGTCACAAATCCCCAGTGGGCTGAATACCTCGCTCAGCGCGCCTCATCGCCCGAGAACCGTCTGAAAGTGGGAATTCTGGCGCGCAATTTTCTGAACGAGCCCGGCATGCTTCAGCGCGCTGTTAAGGAGTTCCGAGATCAAGCGGACCGGATCGAAGGATTTGAACTGGCAGCCCGCTTGGCAAATCATGGCGCAGACCCGGCAAAGAAAGGCCAAGGATGTGAGAGCCAGTGTTCATGATGCTAGCTTGTTTCTGACAGGTCGCTGAAAAATTCTCTGGATATGCATGCAACTCCGTTCATCTGTCATTCTGACGCGGAGCGGAAGAATCCCTGTATTTTGCAAATAGAGAGATCCTTCGTCGTCTTCGGTTCCTCAGGATGACAGTTTTCAGGGCTTTGCAACAACCGATTAAGACCCTTTCACCTGAACGAAACTCTTAAAGCAGGAGATCTCCATGGCAGGCATCGAAAAACCGCGTGTACTTTTCCTGGATATGCCCTGGGCCACCGGACAACGACCCTCGATTGCGCTGGCCATTCTGCGCCAGCTCTGCGTTGAGAATAACGTCCCGGTGCAGGTTTTCTATTCCAATCTCGATATGGCCGCAAGGGTAGGCTTTGAAGTTGCCGGCCGCTTTGCGGATGAACGCCAGCTTTATGGCCTTTCGGAACATCTGTTTTCGGTGGATGTTTTCGGCAAAGAAGCGTTGCAAAGCGATGAATACCTGCAAATTCTGAGCGAGGGCTACCAGAATGAGTCAAAACACGACCCGTGGAAGACGCGATTTGCCGACCTTAATTTTCTTAAGCATCTGCGCGACGAGGAGGTTCCTCAGTTTCTCGATAAGGTGCTGGAGCGCCTGCTGGACGCAAATCCCGATATTGTAGGCTTCACCGCCACGTTCAATCAGGTGATGAGCAGCATTGCTCTGGCCAATCGCATCAAGAAAGCTCGGCCCGAAATCCAGATCCTGATGGGCGGCGCGTGTTTCGACGGCGAGATGGGCCAGGAATACCATCGTGCGCTGCCCCACATTATCGATCACGTGTTCATGGGCGAAGCGGAAGAATCGTTCCGCGCGTATTTGAAGCGGGTTAAGGCCGGTGAGCCCACGGATGGAATTCCTGGGGTTACCAGCGTCATCAACGGCGAATTGCTCCTGATCCCCGGAAGGCCGCTTGCCAACATGAACGAAAGCCCTTCGCCTGACTACGATGACTTTTTTGCGGAAAAGGAGCGGCTGCTCAAGGAGACTGGCCGGGTCTTCAACATCGAATTTATCCCGTTTGAGAGTTCGCGGGGCTGCTGGTGGGGCGCAAAGAATCATTGCGTCTTCTGCGGGATTAATCCGGAGCTGATGGGCTTCCGCGCCAAGGACGTTGACCGCGTCATCCGTGAAATTGTGACGCTCTCCGCGCGATATGGCGTAGTCCGGCTCACAGCGACCGATTGGATCATCTCACGCTGGCACTGCAATGAGCTGTTTCGCCGTCTGAAAGAACTGGACCTTGACCTTGAAATCTTTTATGAAGTTCGCGCGGACATGAAAAAATGGCAGATCAAGCTCATGCGCGAAGCCGGCGTCGCCATGATCCAGCCGGGAATCGAATCCTTTTCCACACCCTTGCTTCAGCTTATGAAGAAGGGGACAATGGCCATTCGGCACGTCCAGTTCCTGCGTTGGTGCAAGGAGTATGGGATCGACGCTTCATACAATATCCTGGCCTGCTTCCCGGGCGAACAGGCGGAATGGTACTTTGAAATGGCGCGTCTCATCCCGCATCTCCGCCACTTGCAGCCGCCCATCAACAACATTGTCCCGATTGAGATGCACCGGTTCGCGCCGCTCTATGAGAAAAAAGAGAGTTTCGGGGTGGAGACACACATGATCCGGCCAGACTATGCCTTCAACCTGCCTGCTGGGCTGGCGGACCCTCAAAAGATTGCCTATTTTTTCAGCTTTCGATCCAATCGGATTCCACCCGCCGGGGACTACATGAAAACCATGGAAGTCCTGATTGACTCATGGCAGACTGCCCACCGGCAAAAACAGCCGCCGCTCTATGAGTACATGATCGGCGCCGGTTTCCTCCGCGTCACCGACACCCGGCAGGGCGAAGGCCGCTATTTGCATCTCGCTGACTTGCACCAGGACGTGGTTCTGCTTTGCGACGAAATCAGCAGCCGCCGGACACTGGCCGCTGACCTTTCCGCCCGGTATCCAAGGGAAGTTGCCAACGGCACGCTCGACCGCGTGATTGACGAACTGGTGGCGGCTGACGTGCTCATGGCCGAAGGCAATTATCTTTTGACGCTCCCCATTGGCCGCCGGCCCCGGACCACCGAGGAACTGAGAAGTTACGTCCTGGGAAAAACCGAGGTTCCACAGGAAGCGCCTGCCCAGGCACAGCCCGCCTGATCGGGAAACACCGCCCTCCGCCTCGGCAGCTTGGTTCCCATCCGCTCTCGAAGGCTGGCCGAATTGGCTATAATGCAAGCAGGGTTATCACGATCCGACCCGAAGCATCTTCGGGAGAGGCACATTGGCCAGCCTTTTTGCACGGCTTCAGGCAGAACTTTCAGCAGGAAGACTCGACGAAGCCGAAGGAATCCTGGCGGCGCTGGAAGAGAGCGGCGCAGATCGTGACGCCGCTCTGGGTCGGCTGGTGCTGGCCATCCGCCGCCACGATGGGGTTGCCCTGCAACGTCTGGCGTCAAGCGGCAAGGCCGATCTCCTGCGGCGCGATCCCAAGCTTCACCTCTTGCTAGCGCGAGCCTTTCAACATACTTTGGGCCTTGCCGCCGCTGCGCCGGAACTTGAATCGCTGTGCGCCAACCGCGCAATCTCTTCCCGCAACCGCATTCGTCAGGAAGCGTGCGCCCTGGCGCATCTGGCGCGATTAGGACAGTCGCCTCAGAAGCTTGAAATCCCTCCCGTCGCGGAAGCACCCTTTGAGATCAAGCAAGGCCTTGCCATTATTCAAGCGTCTCTGAACCACCTAAAACCGCAATATTTCATCCTTGATACGGGGGCTCCCGGTTCCATTTTGAATCGCTCTTACTGCGAGCGCGCAGGCATTTCCTGCCTTGAGAAACCGGCGCGAATAGCGCGCGATGCGGGTGGCAACCCGCTCGCCTTGACGCCCATATGCATCGAACGTCTTCAATTGGGAAGCCTGACGATCCGCAACTGGCGGGTGGAAGCCGCCACGCTATCGGCCAACCTCAAGGTGGCCGGTATTTTGTCGCCATTGGATGCGTTTCGCGGCTACGGATTCGAACTGGATTTTAAAAACCGCGCGCTGCGGGTGTATTCAACCGCTACCCCGCTGGCGGAAGTGACCGAATCCGGCACGCCATTCCAGGTCATCGATCTTGTTTGGGATGGAGGGAAGTGTTTTGTCAGGGGGTCTGTGAATCGTCGCGCGCGAGGATGGTTTTTACTGGATAGCGGCTCGGCTGGCAGTCTGATTACCCCCGAAGTCGCAAGAACTGTCCAAAAAAACTTTTCTCTTGAACAAAGCCTAAGAAGCCCGGTTGCAGCAGGCCGGATGGAGGTCTTTCAAGGTTTTACAGGCACGTTAGCCATAGAAGGTGATGACGAGATGCAAACCGATTTTGCGATTGTCAGAATGCGGCAAGACCCGGACGCTATCATGCCTCTTAAGCAGCATGGCGTGATCGGCATCCCATGGATGGAAGAGCGTCGATTGTTCTTCCCCTCTGACAGACGCCGGGTATACATCACAAAGTCCTGAATGTAGGGGCGGACGGCGTCCGCCCAAAGCAGCCCACACAAAGTGTTCACCGAAGCAGGCATAGGACGCGCGCTGCGCGCCCCGACGACATTGTGAAAGGGGATTACGAGTCGCCAGCCAGATCAATTGCTCGCCTGCTTCTTTCCTTCCCAGGTTCCTTTCTCGCCGGTATTGGTGGTGTGCCAGGCGCCCACCAGCTTGCCATTCTGATAATCCGCAGTAAGGATATAGGCCGTATCGGCGCCGTTGATCTGAATACGCAGATGATGACCCTTAAAGCTTCCTGAAGCAATGTCGGCATCTCCCAGGGGTGAGGAGACCGAGCCAGTCACATCTTCGCCATTTTGTTGAAGGTCCAAAGTAAAGGACATATCGCCTTGCGATCCGCCGTGCGATTGGCACTGCCACGTCCCGGTCAACGGAGCCTGCGAGGGATTGTCAGTGGCGCGCGCCAAGGTCGCCAAGCAAGCAAACGTAAAAACAGCAACACACACCGTAAGGATCCGTTTCATTCCAACCCTCCTTTGCAAGTCATGAAATTCATTGGAACAGCAGCCTCAACACGAATGACTATAATCCAAATCCAGCCCGTTCTGCGAGTATTTTAGCGAGGATTACAA
>DATGKJ010000150.1:0-3377 GCA_035294685.1 Terriglobia bacterium
AATTTATGGCGCCAAAGGCCGTTAAGTCAAGAAAGCCGATTAGTTCTTGGCGGCGCAGCGTGAAGTCGCGGCGCCTGAAACCGTGCGATCCTCGAAGGCTTCAGTTCAGGAAATACATCCGGTAGAGGGTATCGCGTTTAACAGGCCGGAAGCCGGCATCTGAAATGAGGTTCCTTAGTTCCTGTTCGGTTGAGGTGTTGCGGCATCCCGCCGCATTCACGACGTTTTCCTCGATGAGTATGCTGCCAACATCGTTTCCGCCAAAGCACAACGCAATCTGACAGATCTTGTGGCCGGGGGTAAGCCACGAGGCCTGAACGTTCAGGATGTTGTCCAGGTATATTCGCGACACTGCAAGCGTTTTCAGGTAGTCTACTGCCGTCGCCTCCTCTTTGACGAATCTCCCAAGAGAAGTGTTTTCGCGCTGGAAAAACCATGGGATAAAAGCGGTGAATCCACCTGTCTCATCCTGAAGTTGACGCACCCGTTCGAGGTGGTTCACGCGATGACGAAGAGATTCTCCCATACCGAACATCATGGTGGCAGTCGTGCGAAGACCCAACTGGTGTGCCGTGCGATGCACGGAAAGCCATTCATCCGTGCTGCACTTGAGCCGGGCGATGCGGTGGCGGACTTCATCATCTAAAATCTCTGCACCAGCGCCGGGAATGGAATCCAGGCCCGCGTCCATCAGGCGCGCGATGACGTCGCGCACTGTCATCCCGCAGACCTCGGCAATATTCAGAATTTCCGGGGCGGAGAAGCAGTGCAGGTGCAGGGCGGGGTACCGCTTCTTGATGTCCGAGAGCAGTTTGACGTAATAATCCATCTTCAAATCGGGGTGCAGTCCGCCTTGCATGAGGATCCCAGTCCCGCCGAGCGCCAGCGCTTCGTCGATCTTTTGGAAAATTGAATCGAGAGGCTGAACATAGCCTTCGGGCGATCCTGCCGGGCGGTAAAAAGCGCAGAAAGAGCAGTATTCCGTGCAGAAGTTGGTGTAATTAATGTTCCGGTCGATTTGGTAAGTAATCACGCCGCCAGGGTGCAGACGCCGGCGAACGGCGTCTGCCTCCATGCCGAGTCCAACAAAATCCCCGGAGCCGAGCATATTCAGAGCTTCAACAGAAGAGAGTCGCATCGAAGAAGGAAACCTACAGATCCAAAACCTTGAAATGGGCGAGTAGATCCGAGATCGGCTATACAAAACTCAAATCAGCCACGCCCGGAATCAGTCCCTGCTCATGGGCCAGACGGTAAAACAAGTTCAGGCCCTTGCAGTGTTCGCCCTCCAAATTATAGTTGATGTTTTCGGTGAGGTAAATCTTGACCTCGTCAGGCGTCATGCGATGGCGCGGCGCATACTCGGTGGCGATGTCGTCGATGTGCGCGAGGCCATAATCCCGCGATTCCTGAAAGTCACGGCTGAATTCGCTGAGGTGCGCCTTTCGTGGTCCCGCCCACACCGCAAAAACGAAGGGCAATCCGGTGAATGCCTTCCATTCGGCGGCGAGGTCGTAAACTCGCACGCGCTTTCCCTTGAAAGCGAGGGCTGGATCCCCGATCAATAAAGCTGCATCTGCCCGCGCCAGCATCTTTTCCGGATCAGGGCCGGCCGGAGCCATCTGGGGCCGAAGATTGTAAAACTTCCTCAGCAGAATAGTCACCAGCGCGACGGAAGTCCTCGAACTGGTATCCAGGGCGACGCTGGTGACTTCCTGGATGGGCTTCTTGCTGAGCAAGATCACGCTCTTCACCCTCTCCAGCGAGCTGATGGAGATACCGGAAATCACCTGAAGGTTTTCGATCCGTTGCACTTCGATGGCGGGGATAATGCCTACATCGGCGCTTCCGGAGCGGACCGCGTCTGCGCATTGGGCTGGCGTGGTGAAGTTCAGATCGAACTTTCCCTGTTGCTTTCCATGCTGCATTCCCCAGATCAAGGGAACCGTATTGAGATACTGAACCACTGAGACGCGTAGCTTAGACATTCAGGCACGTTGGGACAAATCTAGATGTTAGCATAGCCAATCGTGCGGCCGGTGGCGCGAACATGGCGCGGTTTGCCATGTTTGCGAGGCATTCACGCCTTTGGATGCGTTTTATCGTAAACCTCCATGAGCCGCTCGATGCTAACCTGCGTGTATTTTTGGGTGGTGGAAAGGCTTGCGTGGCCGAGCATCTCCTGGATGGCGCGCAAGTCCGCCCCTTCGCTCAGGAGATGAGAAGCGAAAGCGTGGCGCAAGGAGTGTGGGCTAACGCGCACGTTAGGGCCGAACAGCCGTACATATTTCAAGACGATCCGGTGCACGGAACGAGTGGTCAGGCGTCCGCCCTTGGCGTTCAAAAATAGCGCATGGCTGGCCGTCCGGTTTTCATGAAGCACCTTTTCTCGAACGGGCAGGTAATTGAGCAGCGCATTACGCGCCTTGGAACCAAACGGGACAATTCGCTCTTTGTTTCCCTTTCCTTGAACCAAGACCATACCTTCGCCCATCTGCACCCGCCGCAAGTCTAGCCCAACCAACTCGCTCACGCGCAGGCCGGAAGCGTATAGCAACTCCAGGATCGCGCGGTCGCGCACCAGCGTGGGGTCGCCCGACTCAGCGTCGCGCGCCATCTGATCGAGGAAGTTATTTGTCTCCTCTTCTGTCATGATCCTGGGCAGCTTTTGAGTCCGTTTGGGTGTTGCCAGTTGGGCGGCAGGGTTTTCGGTGAGGATTCCTTCCCGGCAAAGGAATTTGAAAAAGGATCGGATGGCCGCGAGTCTGCGTGCGACGGAGCTCTTCTCATGGCCGTGTTCGAACAGATGAGATAGAAAGCTGCGAATTTGCACTCCGTCTACCGATTCCAGTTTTACCGGAACGCGTGGTTTAGCTCTCTTGAGAAAGTCGCGGAACTGTTCGAGATCGCCCCGGTAGTTCCTGATGGTGTGCGGCGAAGCGTTGCGCTCATACTGTAGCGACGCCAGATAACGCTCGATAAGGTCGTCCATAAAATTTGCCTTCGCTCACCTCTATGAACCTGCTGGCCAGGCCGCGGCAGCAGGCTCCGAGCGGTTCGCAACACCAGCCTCGCTTCCGGCTGACGCACGACCGGAGAGTGGCGGCTGAACCATGTAGCTGATCCAGGCGTTAATCTGATCGAGGGCGCGCTCGCATTGAAGCTCGCGCCGCGCTCTGCGGTCTCGCAGGATGTTGCGCGGCGCATTCTCAAGGGGAGGCAGGAGATCGAATGAGATGTTCGTGGGTTGATAATTTTCCGGATCGGCGTGGGTGATGAAATGAACGAGCGACCCCAGCGCAGTGGCTCGCGGAGGAGATTCCCAACCGCTGCCAATCGCTTGCCGCGCCATTCCAACGCCTGCCAAGAATCCGGTG
>DATGKJ010000151.1:0-7022 GCA_035294685.1 Terriglobia bacterium
CATGGAGGCCGGTGTAAACCTTAACCGGAGCCAGGCTTATCGTCAACTGCTTCGGCGCGGCTTCCGAACAGACATTCAGGGCGTTGCGATGCACCGGCCCGATGCTCCTGCCTATAATCGACCCGATGTTTTTGTCATCGATGACTGGCGCTAAGGTGGCATAAGTGAGATGCGTGGCCTATCTTGAAACCTTCCTGTCGTGCGGAACCCCTTCACTTGTCATTCTGAGTGGAGACGCCATGAGCCTCCGGCTCACCACATAACATGAAAATCGCGCTGTCATTCCCGCGCAAGCGGGAATCCATCCAGACCTCCGCTTTCGCGGGGGTGATAGCGAAGAGGCTTTGTGAGTCGAAGGCTCATGGCGTCTTCACTCAGAATGACAAGCCATTGGTAAATGCGCTGCATTTTATACCTGCGGCAACTCAGCGTAAGATACAATCGTAGCGGAGCGGACATGGCCCATCAGGTTTTCATCAGCTACGCCTCAGCGGATAAGACCGTGGCAGATCGCGTTTGCAGCGCCCTGGAAGGCGCCGGAATTTCGTGCTGGATCGCTCCTCGAGATATCGAACCCGGCACAGATTTCCCGGCAGCGATCGTCGAAGCGATTCATTCTGCGCATGTCCTGGCGCTGGTTTTGACCGAGCGCGCTGCGGCCTCGCCCCATATCTTGAGCGAAGTAGGCCACGCATTCAACGCCAAAAAGCGGATCATCCCTTTTCGCATTTCATCTGCGGCCTTGCCTGCCGATCTGGAGTATTTCCTCTCCATGACTCAATGGCTTGACGCCCCAGAAGGCTGCACGGACGAGAGCTTAAAGCGGCTGACCCAGGCGGTCCTGGATGCGCTTCATGATGAACGAACTCCGTTTCACTTGGCGCCACTCAGGCAAAGGGCAAAATGGCCTGCCGTGGCGATTTTCACGCTGACAGTTGCTGGCGGAATAATCTTCTATGGGAAGTGGCGAAGATCAACCGAACAGACTCGCGCCCCAGGCTCATTGTCCACCCGCCCCGTAACCTCCCCACACTGGAAGACGTGGGTGAATCCCGCCGATGGACAAAATTACGTCTGGATAGCTCCGGGAACATTCACGATGGGATGCTCAGCGGCTGATACCGAATGTAAAGACGACGAAAAGCCCGCGCATCCGGTTGCGATCGAGAGGGGATTCTGGCTTGGTCAAACCGAGGTGACAGTCGCCGCTTATCGAAAGTATGCGGCCAAACACGGCTTGGAATCGCCTGCGGGTGATGGCAATCTGCCGATAAGCGGAGTGACCTGGGCCCAAGCGAAAGAGTATTGCGCGGCTGTCGGAGGGCGGCTGCCAACTGAGGCGGAATGGGAATACGCCGCTCGCGGCGGCAATCCCCAGCCATATTACGGCGTGGTTTCTGAAATTGCCTGGTACGCGGACAACAGCCGTGGCGCTCCGCACGCCGTGGGGAAGAAGCAGCCCAACTCCTTTGGCCTTTACGACATGCTGGGAAACGTTGCCGAATGGGTTCTGGACCGTTACTACAATAAGTATTACCTGGACTCTCCGGCAACAGGCGACGCCGTCGAGCAACCTTTGCCCCTTGCTTCAAATCACCTGGCGGTGGCGCGCGGAGGCTCCTTTGAAAGCGAGACGGCATCTCTTCGCGTCTCCCGCCGTTTTGCCCGCGAGAACGATATGAGCGATGGCACTGTGGGGTTTCGCTGCGTAATCGACCGCCCCTGAGCCATTCAGTCTTATGGCGGCATTTCATGCTGCGCCGACCAGCACGCATTGAGCCTTCGGCTCACCACATCGCATGAAAATAGCGCTGTCATTCCCGCGCAAGCGGGAATCCATCCAGCCCCCCGCGAAGGTGGGGGGAGCGGAGGTCTGGCAGGTTGCTGAAAAACTTACCGCGCCTGTCATTCCGAGGAGCAGCAGGCGACAAGGAATCTCGCAAGTCCTTTATTTACAGAGCGAGATTCCTCGTTACCGCTCAGAATGGCAGATGAAAATGCCAGCGTTAATTGAGCAAAAACTGCCGTCGGCGCAGAAGAACCCAGAGACCTGCGAATCCTGTGCCAAACAAGAGGATAGAAGCAGGCTCAGGAACGGCAGACGGGGGTGTCACTGAAGTCGGGCTTCCATCAATTTCGAAAGCGGGACGGAAGAGATTTAAGGAGGTGTTTACGTTTTCAGAAGGAACTTGGAGGGTGCCTGGCACCCAAGCCCAATCCATAACCGCAGCGGGATTCGGATTGCTGTTGACTGCCAGATTGCTGGGGGAAAACGTGCAGCCAGTGAGCGTAAGGGTCTGGCACACCACCACTCCGTTTGGCGAATCGTGGGTTGAATTCCAGTACCATGCAGCCTGAGTGTCCGCAGTCGGAGCGTAAGCCACAAGCCAATAGGCGGTACCCTGCGTCAGAGTAGGATCGGCCGGGCCCTGAAGGAGGGTGACCCCGGGAAGCGAGTCGCCCACCCCGATGATTCCCGGAGAGGATGTCATCTGACCATTCACCTGAAATGCAGTAATAATCGAGCCTGGAAAGCCGCTTGAATCGCTCTCAATATAGACGTCGAGCGTGTTAGTTCCCGACTCCAGAAAGACTGCAAGCTGAGCTTTGTTGAAAGTGTAATTGGCTGAAGGAGTAAATTGCACCGCCAGCGACTCACTCGTGATGCAGGGCGCGGACGTGGGGCATTTTGAGGGAAATGAAGAACCTGTGACGAAATAGGAATGCAACGTGTTCGTATCAAAGCTCATGTTCGATCCGAAATTACTGTAGATAACAGCCACGCTATCAGCTTTGGCGTTCAGACCGGCAAGAACCATGCTGAGAATAAGCGCGGTGGAGTAAATGATCTTCTTCATCTCTGCTGTGCAAGCCTTGCAGGCTGGCTCCTCCTCATTATGATTTTTATGATGATTTAGAACTCGCTGTTAATAAAACTTTGTTATCCCTTATGCAGCATCACAAACATGCTAATTCTACTCCACTTAGGAAGCTCTGAGTGGAAATTTAGCTTTCTGTCCGGCGCCCTCTACTTACCAAGCGGGTATTTCCCAGTTGTGATAAAAACGGCCATGAAAACGAATGCCGCTGATGCTCCGTCGAGCACCAGCGGCAGAAGGTCCACGCTACATATCGAGCATGGATTATGCCATGACTTCTTAAGACCACTGTCGCTCACCTGGCTTCAAGGCGGCAGTGTCGTTAAGACAGTCCATTACGACGTAAGCCGAACTTTACGGCGATAGACATAGGCCAGGCCGAACAACCCGATTCCCACCAAGCCGAGCGAGGCTGGCTCAGGAACAGGGCTTGTGCTTTTCTGCAAGGTGATATCGGCAGACGTAATGCCTAAGTTTTTTCCGTCGCTGTTTTCATACAAAGCCTTGATGCTGGCTTCGTCCGGATTGGTAAATAAACCGCCTGTTGGAATGGTCACATCAAACACAAAGCTGTAAGTTCCGTCAGGTACTTTATTGAAGCTTCCCATGGAATTGGCGCCCGCGCAGAAGAAACCACTGCCCGACCCGTTGCAACCATTCGCGCTGAGGCCACCACTCTTGGTTGTCCAGTCGCTGGTCCCGCCCGGCGCGCTCACCAATGAAAAGCTATCAATGGACGAGCTCACTTTGGGCGCTACGGCCATCAGGAATCCGCTGCCACCACTAAACCCTGATGTATCCAGAGTGAACGTGATCTGAAAAGTTTGCGTGGTTGCCGTGCTGCTGATGGGGCTTCCACTGTAGGTCAATGTATAAACCACACCCATGCAATTTCCACTTCCACAATCCGGGCCGATAGAGTCTGCCACGGCGTTTGGAACTGAAAGCACGGACAGGAAAAGAACTGCTGCTATTACTGCCATCATGGAAATGAACTTGTACCGCTTCGCCATACATCAATCTCCTTTACCTTGTCGATCATCTTGTGGGGTCAAGCGCTGCATATGCCTTTCGCTACACGGTGACCCCTGGATGAACACAACATTGACCCCTTCCCACTGCAAAGCTATTACTCACCGCTTCGGCCACCTTTAAGCAGAGTCAGACTCCAGCTCCGCTTCTATTCACATTAAACAGTCTTTACGAAAAATCAATGGCACTAAAGTGCCAGTTACTACATTGATATGTTAAAGATTTAAAAGGAGTTAGTCGTGTTGTGCGATCGCCTTCAACCTACTTGCGATCGCCTTTTTCGCGCGTATCACGCGCCTTTTCGCGCACACGTCTTCCCTGAAAGGCGGGGACAACGTTCCGGATGGGCGTGGCGGAACGGATCGCTCCATGCATGGCGTAACCCAACTGATTCTGGCAACTAGCCAGGTCTGCCTGGAACATCTGCGTGGTTTCCGCCTCGTTTTTGAGGATAAAGCTGACGTAAGGGAGCAGATCATTCAGATTGGCTTCAAGGTCGTTCGCCCGCCGGCGATAATCGCTCCCAAGATTGGCGCTCTCATACTGGCTCACTTGGCCGCTGAAAAGCCAAAGCGGGTGGAAGAGCTTCAGCACGGAGAGATAGGTCTGGAAGGCATAGTAGACATTATCAGGATATTCGCTGAAGAGCGCTCGCCACTTTTCAAGCTGGCGAAGCTCGGCAAGCATGGTTTTTTGCGACTGGCTGAGGAGGATGCGATCCGACTTGGAAGCTTTCCATTGTTCCGGACGCTCCTGATTCAGGAGGTCCTGAATGCGAAACTCGGAGATATAGAGTTTATAGAGGATCGCTTTGACCTGCGCGTGGGTCAAGGGCGGCGTGACCGCAGCCATGGAGGAGAGCGGGGCTGGAAGAGCCTGGGGCGCGGTGATCCGTTCGGTTTCCAAAGTTTTCCCTCCCGGTAAACCGGCGGGCTGCGCATTCAATTGCTTTTGAATCTCGGCATTCAGATACGTCACATAAGCCAGCAAGGGCTTTTCAGCATCGGTTAGTTCCTGGAGGGGCTGGTTAAGCTGCTCTCCGGCTGATGGCCCCTGGTATTGAGTCACAGCGGAAGCGACGCCCTGAATCGAAGGAATCAGGTGGTCCAGTGCCGCGACGGTCTGCTGCCCCGAATTGAGATCGTTCGGGTGATAGAAAAACTGGTAGCGCCATTTTTCGAGCGTTTTCATCTGCTCCTGAATTCCATGCAGGCG
Organism: Terriglobia bacterium; assembly: GCA_035294685.1. GTDB lineage: Bacteria > Acidobacteriota > Terriglobia > UBA7540 > UBA7540 > RH2-MAG17b. The sequence continues at coordinate 5,127 of DATGKJ010000151.1, forward strand.
GTCGTTCAGCAAGGCTCGCTCGGCGTTCGTCATCTTCCAATTCTGGGGCTGGATTAAACCCAATAAGTCGTTCAATCGGGCGCTGGCAAGATAAATTTTACTTAAAAGATCTTTGACTTTGGCAGGCGGAAGATTTGTACCCATGCTGGCCGTGGGCGTAGGAGGCGGGGCTGGCGGCGTGGATGGCTGAACAGCTTTCTCGGGAGCCGGCGCTGAAGTTGGTGGCGCCGGGGCGCTGGGAGTTGCCGTCGCGTTTGCTGTCGGAGGAACCGAAGGCTGCTGCGGCTTGGAAGGCATGGCTGCCGCTTGCGCCTGCGGCGGCTTTGCCGCCGGAGTTGCAGTGGACGCCTGGGGAGCGAATTTGCCGGGGAAAACCCGCGCAAGGTCCTGGTTCAACTGGTCCCTGAGACCGGTGAGATCCTGAAGAGGCTGTTCCAGTTGGGTCGCTGCGGCGTGGCCTCCGTATTGCTCCACCGCTGCGCTCACCTCCTGAAGTTCAGGAATCAGACCGCCCAATGCCTCCATCGTTTTTTGACCGTACTCCAGGCTCTCCGGATGATAAAAGAGTTGGTATCTCCATTTCTCAAGCGTTGTGATCCCTTGTTGCGCGGCGTCAACCTTCTGATTGAAAGACGCCCGTTCCGCATCCGTCATCTGCCAATGGGAAGGCTGCAAAAGACCGAGCAGGTCGTGGATTCGAGCGTCGGCGAGAAAGACCTTCTGTAAATCGCTTTTCAACTGCGCAGTCTCTGGCGAAGCAGCTGGATTCTGGCTTGAAGCGGAGGATTGCGCTGGTTGCCCCCATCCGCCGAAGCTGAAAGCAAGAATGCAAAGAGTAGCGCCCAGAAACTTCATGGAAAATGCTCCTGATCAATGCAAATGATAATTTAAGAATGGCAGGCTTTGGCTGGCTTCGTCTAGAGCAAATTTTTACGCTTCCGGTGTGAGGTCCACGAAGGACATAGGCATACTGATGATTCAGGTGGCAGCGATTGTAGGGGCGCACAGCGTGCGCCCTGGGCGGACGCCGCTGCGCGCCGAAGTATTGCGGGCGCAGGCGGAAATTGTAGGGGCGCACAGCGTGCGCCCTGGGCGGACGCCGCTGCGCGCCGAAGTGTTGCGGGCGCAGGCGGAAATTGTAGGAGCGCACAGCGTGCGCCCCAGGCGGACGCCGTTGCGCGCCGAAGTGTTGCGGGCGCAGGCGGAAATTGTAGGGGCGCACAGCGTGCGCCCCGGGCGGACGCCGTCCGCCCCTACAGAAGCGACTCAAATTAATCCGGCGGGAGGAGGCCCAGTACCGGCAGGGCGAGGCTGGAATGATAGGGCGCCACATGGGTTGCGCGCGCATCGCTTGCCACGGGCAGGATTCTGGCGTCTGCGACGTTCAGCGCCAGCCAGAGGGCGCCAAAAAGCTGCGCTTCCCTTCCCAGGCTGCTCACCGCCAGTTGGGGGCGGGAAAATTCGTTGCGCTCCAGAATCCGGCGAGTGGCTTCAAAAAGCGCCGGATGCGTGCCCAATCGCCCTCCGAGAACCACCAGCGATGAATTCAAAATAACGCATACGTTCGTGATGGCGTCCGCCAGGATGCGGGCTGTCTGCTGCAAAACAATCCGCGCCTGCTTGTCGCCACGCTCCGCAAGGTCGAAGATTTCAATCGCTTCGAGTCGCTGATTCTGCGAAGACTTCTTACTATTTTGTCCAGAGCGGTTGAGCTTCGCCCAGAATTGCTCAATCCCTTTGCTCCCAATCACGCTTTCAAGCGGCCCCTGCCGTCGGAGGGCGAGCGGTGTTTCCTCCGTGCCCGGAACATAGAGATAGCCAATTTCGCCAGCGGTGTATTCCGAGCCGCGATAAAGATGCCCATTCACGAAAATGCCCGCTCCCACGCCGGTTCCG